>CAITYL010000174.1 GCA_903896595.1 uncultured Lentisphaerota bacterium | reverse complement strand
TGCCGTCGTGCGCATTGGCTTGTGGTGGAAGCGCCCTCTGGTATTAAGGAAACAAAAGTTTTAGGAAGGGGCTTGGGGATCACCCTTTTTCAAAAGGGTGGCCCCAACATCGGCCGCCAAAACCGTCATACCCCGGCATGGCATTCCGGGATTACGTTACCTGCATGCGATTGGCATTTGTGCTTGAACATTTCCGACCCGGTGCCGGCGGGGCCGAGGGGTATGCGGTGGCGGTGGCGGACGGTCTGGCGCGGCGCGGCCATGAGGTGCATGTGGTGGCTCGTGACGGTGCGGCCATGCCCGGCCTCTGTTTCCACCCAACACCGACGGGCAGCCTGGCGGCGGCGAGCGCCAACCTTGATGCATTGGTCATCGACTGGGGGTTGCGCGTGCCGGCGGACCTGCACCGGCTGGGCGGCGGCGTGTCCCAGGTGTTCCATCGTTACAACCGTTTGTCACGCGGCCCATGCGGACGCTGGCTGGCCCGGGCGCGGGTCATGCTGTCGCCCCAAAAGCGGCGGGAGATGCGGCGCGAGGAACAACTCCTGGCGGCGCCCCGGGGGCGACTGCTGGCGGTTTCCGAGTTTGTGGCATGTCAGGTCCGGGAGGTGGTGCCCGCAGCCGCTTCCCGCCTGGTCGTCCTGCACAATGGAGTGGACACCGCCCGCTTCAATCCGCCGGACGCGGCGGCGCGGCGGGCCCGGCGCCGGGCCGAACTGGGCTTCACCCCGGAGCAGGTCGTGTTTCTGTTCCTGGCGCACAATCCACGGTTGAAAAACGCCGCCCTGCTCTACCGGGTTTTCCGGGCGCTGCATCCCCGCCTGCCGAACCTGCGGCTGCTGGCCTTGGGCAAACACCGGCCCGGCCCGGCGGCGCCCTGGCTGGTGCATGCCGGCACGGTGTCGGATCCGGTTGATGCGTATCTGGCGGCCGACACGCTACTACACCCGACCTTCTACGACGCCTGCGCCAATGTGGCGCTGGAAGCGGCCGCGGCCGGCCTGCCAGTGGTGTCCAGCGACCTCAACGGCTCCGCCGAATTGTTCACCCAGGACCAGGACGGCCTGGTCCTGCCCGTCGCCTTTCACCCCCGGCCGGAGGTGGATGCACAGTGGAGCCAAGCCGTGGAACGGCTGGCCGGCGATGCCGCGTATCGCCACCGCCTGGGCTCCGCCGCCCGGGACCTGGCGGCCCGCCACACCCTCGACCGCTACCTCGACCAGTTTGAGGCGCTCCTGACCCCTGCCGCCCCATAGCTCCCGAGGAAATTGCAAAAGTAGCCAGAATTTAGTAGCCAGTAGCCAAAAGGTTTAAAACCGTGCGGAACGTGAGATCGCATTTCATTCTGAATTCTGGCTTCTGAATTCTAAATTCCAGACAACCGCGGGTTTTGTAACAGCCTTTCCCATAACTCCCATAACTCTCATAACTCCCAGAATTCCCCCTTCCCATGGAAAAACCCGACTACGTCCAGGAACTCGTCGCCATTCTCGCCCGTCTGCGGGCCCCGGACGGCTGCCCGTGGGACCGGGAACAAACCCACGACACACTCAAGCGCTACCTGATCGAGGAGGCGGGCGAATTCCTGGAAGCCCTCGAGGCCCACAACGACGCCAGCATGGCCGATGAGCTGGGGGACGTGCTGCTGCAGATCGTCTTCCACTGCCAGATCGCCTCGGAGGAGGGCCGTTTCAACCTGCAAGACGCGGCCCGCCTGTGCTGCGAAAAGATGATCCGGCGCCACCCGCACGTTTTTGCCGACACCAAAGCCGCCGACGCCGACGCCGTGCTGCGGCAGTGGGACACGATCAAGGCCAAGGAAAAGAGCGACAGCGGCCACCCCGCCGCCGTCTCCGCCTTGGACGGCGTGCCCCGTCATTTGCCGGCGCTGCACCGGGCGCACAAGGTGCAGAAAAAGGCCGCCGCCGTCGGCTTCGACTGGCCGGACCTGGTCGGCGTGGTCGCCAAAGTCGAGGAAGAACTGGGCGAAGTCCGCGCCGCCCTGGCGGAAAATGACGACGCCAAAATCCGCGACGAAATTGGCGACCTGCTGTTCTCGGTGGTCAACCTGAGCCGGTTTCGCGGCTATTTGGCCGAAGACCTGCTCGACGACGCCATCGCCAAATTCCGCCGGCGCTTCCAGGCACTCGAAACGCGCCTGGTCCAAGCCGGCCGCCAACCCCAGGACTGCACCCTCGCCGAATTGGAAGCCCAGTGGCAAACCTCCAAGGCGGAAGAGGATAAATAAACCGCAGATATCCGAAGGTCGAAGGAGCGGCGTTATTTCAAGACCGGGAGCCGCCCGTCCTCGGGCGGACAACGACGGCGTCATCCCAATTCCGCCCTCTTTTATTCTTAGCCTGAAGGATTCACCACAACGCGCGTCTTCGACGAGCACGGGTTCGTCCGCCCGAGGACGGGCGGCTCCCAAGGTACATCACTCCAGAGAAAACACCGAACACCTCTGTGGCTCCGTGTCTCTGTGAGAGATTCATCGGCATCGGGGATTGGGCTACCCCGGGGCAAAGGGCGGCAGCGGCGGCTGATAGCCGGGCCAGGCCTCGTCGCTAAAAAAGACCCGGGCCAGAAACAGGCCGCAGGCCGGGGCATTGTCGGGAACGGCGGTCCGGCTATGGGCGGCCAGCGCCGCGTCGGCCGCTTCCGGAGCGATGCTGTTCAAGCCGACATGGACCAGAAATCCCGTCAACCCACGCACCATTTTGTAGAGAAAGCGGTCGCCGAGCACCGTGACGAAGAGAAACCCGGGCCGTTCCGTCAACTCCAGGCGATGGAGGGTGCAGATGGTCGGGTTCGGGCCGTCCCGGCGCGGATTGGCGCCAAAGCTGGCAAAATCGCGCGTCCCGGTCAAACGGGCGGCGGCGGCGCGCATGGCAGCCAAATCCAGCGGGCGCCACAGATGCCAGGCATAACGCGCCGCAAAAGGGGTTACCGCGCGGTTCGTCGCGATGCAATAGACATACGCCTTGCCCCGGGCGGCATAACGGGCATGGAACCCCGGCGCTTCCACCCGCGCCGTCAGGACGCGGACCTCCGGGGGCAACCAGCGGTTGAGACGGGCGGGCAACTGTTCCGGGTCCAACGAAGCCACCGGGGTGCCGGTCGGGGTAAAGGAGACATGCTGGTCCAGGGCGTGGACACCGGCATCCGTGCGACTGGTGGCGGCGATCTGCAAGTCGGGCTGACGAAACAGCCGCTGCAGCCGACTTTCCAACGTATCACGCAGGGTGCTCAGGCCGGGCTGGCTGGCCCAACCGTGATAGGCGGTGCCGTCATAGGCTACCGTCAAATGCCAGGGCCTGGCGGCCGGTGGCGGGGAAGGAGCTGAAGATGGCGGGGACTCGAAGGGCATAGGCGGGGGGGGACCAGGGTTCAGGTGTCAGGGTTCAGTGGAATTGTTATTTTCCAAAAATGTTGAATTTTGAATGTCGAATGTCGAATTTTGAAGTTGGATCGGGGCCTTCGATATTCAAAATTCAGCATTTTCCTGGAACATGGTGTTGTCTTCGCGATCTTTTGTTCAAAAACCGGAAATTCATCCGCCCATCGTGATCTAAACGTCGCCACCGCGCTACAAGCGCTCAGCTACAGTGGGTGACGAATTGAATCAATGCGCCTTGAAGGCGAAACGCCAAGCACGGACGGACCGGGTATGACGCCGTCGCGGTCCGCCCGAGGACGGGCGGCTCCCGGTCTTGACCCAACCCGGCATAGCTCGAACCAAACCAAGATCTCACACGAAGATTCGTGCCTTCGTGTGAGACATTCGAACAGCTTGCGCCTCAGTCTTCCGCATACAGCAGGCGGCTGCAGGTGTCGCAGACGGCTTCCTTGCCCTTGGCCACATTGACTTTGGTCTGGGTGGGCAGGTTCATATTGCAGGCGCCGCAGGCGCCGTTGCGCACGGGCACAAACGCGCGCTCGTTGGGATGCCGCCGCTTCTTCCAAATCCGTTCATAGCGTTCCCGAACCGGGGCGTCGATGGCCGCCGCCAACGGAACCCGTTCCTGGCGCAACCGCTCCAACTCACGCGTGGCGGCGGCGGTGGCGGCTTCAATATCGCCGGCCTTGGCCAGCACCCGTTGTTTGGCTTCCGTCAGCTTCCGCTCATCGGCGGCCCGCTTGATCTTGGCCGCTTCGACCGCCCCCATCTGCTCCAGCACGCGGTCTTCAAGCTGGCTGACCTGATGCTTGCAGGTCTCGGCCTGGTGCATGGCGGCCCGGTAGTCGTCGTTATTCTTGATCATGGCGGACTTGGACTGAAAGTCGCGCATCTTGATGCGCACCGACTCGACTTCCAGCTCAACCGCTTTGACCGCCTTTTCCGCTTCCCGCACCTGGTCCTTGGCCGCCGCAAACGCCGCGTCCGCCGCCGTCAGTTCCTGTTGCACCGCGGCTTGTTCGGCCGGCACAGCGGCCAGCCGGGCTTCGATCTTGGCGATGCGGGCATCGCATTCTTGCAGGGCGAGGAGCGCCTGGGTCCAGGGATGCATGGGTGGGCTAACTCCGGATGTGGAAGATTTGACAGTGCGGAGGCAATATAGCCGCCCAATCTCCGGACGGCGGTCGTAACGGGTTCCGGCCACCGCCGGAACCTCTAGCCTGAATTATTTATAAATTTAGAACCGTTTTCAAAAGTCCCGATCCGGTTGGCACCGTTTTGGAGTGCGGCAATTCCTTTGCCGCTTTTTAATGTCGGCGTTATTTCAAGACCGGGAGCCGCCCGTCCTCGGGCGGAACTCGATGGCGTCACACCTGTTCCGTTCTATTTATTGGGGCACCGTCTGCCAAACCAATTATGCCCGTCTTCGACGATGAC
>CAITYL010000173.1 GCA_903896595.1 uncultured Lentisphaerota bacterium | reverse complement strand
GGGGTTGCGGGGTTGCGGGGTTGAGGGGTTGCGGGGTTGCGGGGTTGAGGGGTTGAGGGGTTGAGGGGTTGAGGGGTTGCGGGGTTGCGGGGTTGAGGGGTTGAGGGGTTGAGGGGTTGCGGGGAACGCTGAAATAAGACGTGAATCGTGAATGCAGAAGGATTGGGCGCCGCCCGGCCTCGAGCGGACGGTGGCGGGCCATCGCGCCACAACCCTGTGGAAGGTCCGGACAGGCACGATTGCCTGTCTCACGTTCGATGGGTAACATAGTCTGCGCGGGCGGGGTGGCTACCGGCGCGGACTGACACGGACGATCACGGACAGCCACGGACAGAAGGCGGCTGTGTCCGTGTCGGTCCGTGTAAGTCCGTGCTCGTCCGTGTGTGTTGGTGGCCGCTGGCGCTAACCAAAAATTAACGCGCCGGTAACCGGCAGGTAATGAGACGGGGGCAGATTACAGTAGATATAAAGATTCAGGTTTTGGGAATGCATCATCCGGGATTCGCTGGTTGACGGCTGAATGAGATTAGGAGATCGCCATGGCACGGGAACAGATCCTCGTGGTGGATGACGAGAAGAACATCCTGGAACTGGTCGAGTACAATCTGGCCAAGAGCGGGTATCAAGTGAGTTGTGTCATGACGGGCGAGGCGGCGTTGCGCGCCGCGCTTGCCCAGACGCCGAACCTGGTGCTGCTGGACCTGATGCTGCCGGGAGTGGACGGGCTGGACG
This sequence comes from uncultured Lentisphaerota bacterium, assembly GCA_903896595.1. Classification (GTDB taxonomy): domain Bacteria; phylum Verrucomicrobiota; class Lentisphaeria; order Oligosphaerales; family CAITYL01; genus CAITYL01. Next base: position 2,650 of record CAITYL010000173.1, on the reverse strand, counting down.
TGTGCCGCACGCTCAAGCGCGATCCGCGGACGGCGGCGATTCCGGTGATCATCCTGTCGGCCAAGGGCGAAGAAGCGGATGTGGTGACGGGGTTGGAACTGGGGGCGGACGACTACATCACCAAGCCGTTCAGTCCGCGGGTGCTGGTGGCGCGGGTGCGGGCGGTATTGCGCAAGCACAACGTCACGGCGGCCGAAGAGGGGGATGGCGCCGTCCAGCGCCGGGGCGCGCTGGTGATTGATCCGGGGCGGCGTTTGGTGACGGTGGGGGAGACGGCGGTGGACCTGACGTTCACCGAGTTTGGCATCTTGCAGGCGCTGGCGCGCCGGCCGGGCTGGGTGCTGACGCGCAATCAGATCATTGATGCCGTGCGTGGCGGGGATTATCCGGTGACCGAGCGGGCGGTGGATGTGCAGATTGTCAGTTTGCGGCGCAAGCTGGGCGATTATGGCGACCATATTGACACCGTGCGCGGGGTCGGTTACCGGTTCCGGGAATAGTTTTGACTTGGATTATCTCACGCGGAGGCGCGGAGATCGCGGAGGATGTCGGCGTTTCCATTGACCCGTCACTTACGTTCCGGGCTCGGATGTTCGCGGTTTGCGGTTACTGTCAATTAGATACTATCAATTTTGAGTTGGGACATGGGGCACACATGGCGCGATTACGGTTGATTTGGCAGTTGTTTCCGGCCTTCCTCCTGATTTTGCTGGCTTCGATGCTGGTGGTGACGTGGGTGGTTACGGGGCTGGTGGCGGAATTCCATGAGCGGGAAGCGCGGAGTTCGCTGGAGGACCGGCTGGCCCTGATGCGCCTGCCGCTGGGCGAGGCGCTGCGCCAGGGCGGAGCGGCGCTGGCGGATGCGCGGTGCAAGGCGTTGGCGCGGCAGTCGTCCACCCGGTTTACCCTGATTGGCCGTGACGGGGCGGTCTTGGCGGATTCGGCCGAGCTGCCGGCCGCGATGGAAAACCATGGTCACCGGCCGGAGGTGCGCACGGCGTTGGCCGGCGGGATTGGCCAGGGGCGGCATTGGAGCGTGACGCTGCGCGAAAACATGTTGTACGTGGCGGTGCCGCTCACGCCCGGTGATCCGGCGTCGCCGGTGCTGCGGGCGGCGTTGCCGGTGACCACGCTGGATCGTTACGTGAAGCGAATTTATCGCGGTGCCGCTTTGGCGGGGTTGGGCGTGTTGGTGGTGGCCGCCGCCCTGAGCCTGTTGCTGGCGCGCCGCATGACCCGGCCGCTGCGGCGGATGCTGGTACAGACCGACCGTTTTGCCGCTGGCGATTTGGACGGCCGGTTGCGTCTTCGGCATTCCTTGGAGATGGACGCGTTGGCAGAGGGGCTCAACCGCATGGCGGGGCAACTGGATGAGCGGTTGCGCACGGTGTCCCGGCAACACAATGAGTTGAACGCCATTCTGGCCAGCATGACGGAAGGGGTGATCGCGGTGGACGCCGGGTACCGGATTATGAAGCTCAACGCGGCGGCGGCGCGGATGCTGGAGATCCAGGAGGGCGATGCCCAAGGCCGGACGCTGCTGGATGTCATCCGTAATTTGGCCTTGCAGGAAATGGCGATGTCCGCCCTGGCCAGTCCCGATGGTTGCGAGGGCGATGTGACGTTGCACCAGGACACCGGTGACCGTTACCTGCAGGCGCGCGGCGCCATGCTGCGTGACGCGGGCGGCCACCGCATCGGCGCCGTGGTCGTGCTCAATGACGTCACGCGGCTCCGCCGGCTGGAGAATCTGCGGCGCGAGTTCGTGGCCAATGTCTCCCACGAACTGCGCACGCCGATCACCTCGATCCATGGCTTTGTCGAGACGCTGCAGGATGGCGCCTTGGAAGATCCGGTGGCGGCGCGGCGGTTCCTGGAGATCATTGCCGGGCAGGCCGAGCGCCTGGGGGCGATCATTGAGGACCTGCTGCTGCTGAGCAAGGCCGAGCGTGACGCCGAACTGGGCGCCCTGGCGCCGGAATGGTGCCGTGTGGCCGGGCTGGTGCAGGCGGCCGTTCAGACCTGTGTGCACAAGCAGGAGGAGAAGCGGATCACGGTCACGATTGACTGCCCCGAAGGGTTGCAGGTGCGCGCGCAACCGAACCTGCTGCGCCAGGTCGTGGTGAACCTGTTGGAAAATGCGCTGACCTACAGTCCAGCCGGCGGCACGGTGGTGATCTCCGCCGCATCCGACGCGGCCGGCACTGTTCATCTCTGCGTGCGCGATCATGGGTGCGGCATTGCGCCCGAGCATCACGCCCGCATTTTTGAGCGGTTTTATCGGGTGGACAAGGCGCGCAGCCGCGAGTCCGGCGGCACCGGCCTGGGGCTGGCGATCGTCAAGCACATCATGCAGGCCCATGGCGGCCAGGTGACCGTGGACAGCACCCCCGGCCAGGGCAGCACCTTCACCGTCACCCTGCCGCCGGCAGGCGCGACGATGTTGTCGTGAAGCCATGATGTGGGGCTCTGCCCCAAGCCCCGCTCAAGGAACGCCGTCCCTTGAGAATCCCCTTTCCCAAAAGCCGCGCTCCGGCGCGGCTTTTGGGAAACGCCGGCATCGTTCCTTCTTGCGCGTTGTTACCTGTCGCGGCCCCCGACCCCGGCGTTTTTGAAAGGGGATTCCAAAGGGACAGGTCCCTTTGGCAGG
>CAITYL010000172.1 GCA_903896595.1 uncultured Lentisphaerota bacterium | reverse complement strand
GGGCGCTTCAGCCACAAGCCATGCTGGCAAAACATAAGGTCAGAGAGGAATGCTTGTGGCTGAAGCGCCCCTCCGGTTTAGGAACAAAAGTTTTAGGAAGGGGCTTGGGGATCACCCTTTTCCAAAAGGGTGGCCCCAATGGTTCACGGTCATGGCACCCACAGATGACAACTGGTTGCAGCGGCGGGAGAATCGGCAGCGGCGGCATGAGGCGCGGCGGCCGAGTGCGCTGGAACGTGCCCGCGAGGAATTGTTGCGGGAGTGGCACGGCGATTACGCCGGGCGCCAGGAGATTATGGCGCACCAGCCGGGCGCCGCGGCCATTGGCGACGTGCTGACCGAGGTGATGCGCGATGTCCTGCCCGCCGGATCCGGACTGCTTTGGCAGATTCAGGCGGCCTGGCCGGAACTGGTCGGCCCGGAAATCGCCAAGCACGCCTTTCCCGTGTCGGTGTGGAACCGGCGACTGGAGGTGGCGGTGCCGGAGGCGCCCTGGCGTTACGTGCTGGAATCGGCCCACAAAAAAACCATTGTGGAACGGATCAAAACCCTCACCGCCGGCCAGGTCTGCGACGTCCGCCTGCGCGCCGGCGCCGCGCCAGCTCCCGCGCCCTCGCCAGCCTGAAGCTTCCCCTGCCCCGTCACGCCTGGATTATTCACAAAGGGGTTGAACTAGTTTTTTTGTAGCAAAGCGATTGTATCGCGCCGGCGACGTCCCGACGGGCTACAAGCCCTTTGCTACACCGGCTCCGCCGGAATGGGCGGTTTGAAAAACCGCAGATTGCCGAATATTGAACCGCAGACTATTGAAGTCGTTGCTGTTCTTCGGCAAATTCCCTTCGTTATTCGGACCTCAACATTCGTCAATCTGCGGTTAAATTGTGCCCAGGATTGCCGCGGTCCCGGTAACGCCGAGCTCCTCGCGGAGCACCGCCACGGCGGCGGCATAGACCGCGTCCTGGGCCTGGCTCAGGGACTGTCCCACCAGCCGTTCGAACGGCTGGCGAGTGGCGGTACCGACATTGATCTTGGCAATGCCGAGCTTGAACGCCAGCTGCAGATACTCCCGCTGAATGCCACTGCCGCCATGAAGAACCAGAGGCACGGCCGCCGCGGCATGAATGCGTTCCAGTTGGTCGAGCGCCAGGCGCGCCGCCACCTTGGGCTGGTTCTTGGTGGCCTGGGCAATGGCGCCATGAATATTGCCGATGGCCACCGACAGCCAGTCCACCCCGGTCCCGGCCACAAACCGCGCCGCCTCGTCCGCATCGGTGAACCCCTTGCCGGACGCGAATAACTCGTCGTAGGGCGGGGTCGGCCCGGACTCATGTCCCATGACCGCCCCCAGTTCGCCTTCCACGGGCACGCCCGCCGCATGGGCCAGCTCAACGATTTCACGTGTGCAACGGATGTTTTCCGCCAGGGACAACCGCGAGCCGTCGACCATCACCGAATCATACCCAGCCGCCAGCGCCCGACGGATGGTGTCGGCATAATCCACCGCCTGCTGATCCTCGTCAATCACCGGCACATGATCCAGATGCAGGCGGGTATAACGCGGATCGCCATGCCGCCGGTATTCCTCCGCCACCGCCTCCAGGCTCTGCGCCCCAAACTTCATCCATTCCAGTCGTGCCACCGCAATCAGGCCAAAGGTGCCGGTATCGCGCAGGGCACGGACCGTGGGTTCGAGCATGGGCAGGTACGGGATGTTGAACGCCGGCACCACCACCCCGGCGCGCCAGGCGCGCTGAATCAGGACAGCGGTCGTCGGTACGGCGACGGATGAACGAGGAGAGCCTGCAAGAGCGGAGGTCGTCATAAGGGTGCCTATGGGGGTTGATGGTGTTCGGGAACCGTAGGGGCGACCGGCCGGTCGCCCCAAACACGCGGCCAAACGACAAGATTCAAAGTTGTTTAAGCAGGTCTTTGGTAACAGGATAGAGTTGCCGGAACAGCGCCTGTTTTTCCTGGTAAATGGCGTGCCGTTTCGGATCGGGGACAAAGGTGCGCTCCGGATGTACGAACGCGCGGGCGGCATCGGCGGGCGAGCCAAACACGCCGGTGGCCAGCCCCGCGAGCATGGCGCAGCCGGCCAGCCCGGCATCGACCGTGCGGGGGCGGACCACGGGCAGATCAAAGATGTCAGCCTTGATCTGCAGCCAGGCATCGGACTTGGCGCCGCCACCGCTGGCGACCAGTCCGGTCAGCCCGGCGCCCAGTTCGCGCAACGCCGCGAGGCCGTCGGCAAAATAATAGGTGGCGCCTTCCATGATGGCCTTGAGAATGTCGCCGCGGGTGGTCGCGGTATGCAGTCCCAAAATGACGCCCGCCGAGTCGGGAAGATGCCGGGGCCACTGGGGCGCCTCGAAATGCGGCAGGACCAGCAGGCGCGTCGGGTCGGCCGGCAGTTCGGCGTTGAGCCGGGCATACAGGTCGGCCCCAGCCGATTGCTCACCGGCACAAAAAGTATCACGGAACCATTTCACCAGCGCGCCGGCCTGGTTATACAGGAACGCCACGTACAGCTCCGGCAGCAAGTGGTGTTCCTGGTTCAAACGCGCCGCCAACAGCCGGGCGGGGTCGGCGGGCTTGGCAAAAACCGGGGTAAGACATTCATAGGTGCCGATGCCGCACACCGCCGTGCCGGCCGCGATGGCGCCGCAACCCAACGCGTTGCAACATTGGTCATGGCCGCCGGCGACCAGGATAACACCGGGCGGCAGCCCCAACTCGGCGGCCGCCGCGGCGGAGAGGGTGCCGACCCGGGTGCCGCCGGGCACGACCCGGCCAAAAAGGCGGCGGTCCAAGCCGCTCCACGCCAGCAGGGTCTCCGACCAGTCGTTCCGGTCCAGGTCGAACAACAGGGTGCGGTTGGCGAGGGAATTGCTGGTGAACGGCTCGGCGCCCAGCAGGCAGGGCACGAGATCACCCCATAATAAATATTTATCGGCCTGGGCGAACCGGCGGGGGTCATGCTCGCGCAGCCACAACAGCTTGGGCAACGAGTAATTGGGGCCGAGCAGGTTGGGATTGATCCGATAGAACGCCTCCTGCCCGAACGCCTGTTCCAGGGCGGCCACGTACTCGCTGCCGCGGGCGTCGGAACAGAGAATGCTGTTACCCCGCAGTTCGCACTGTCGCGAGACCGGCACCATGGCCTCCCCCATGGAGCCGGCGCACAACGCGGTCACCGGGTCGTTCCGGGTGGCGGCGGCGACCTCGGCGATCACCTCCCGCGTGCAGCGCCAGACCGCCTGGCTGTCCAGCTCCGCCAGCCCGGCCGCCGCAGACGGCGGCGTCGGGTATTCGCGGGCGGCCAAAGCCAGGCAACGGCCGGCTTCCGAGAAGACCGCGGCCTTGCACACGGTGGTGCCCAAGTCTATGCCTAATAAACTCATATCAGTATGATCTTATTGCTTGAGTCTCTTACAAAACGTCGTTTTGCCGTCATGGTGTTCGGTGTTTGCTTTGGTGTGATGTAACTTGGGAGCCGCCCGTCCTCGGGCGGACGAACCCGTGCCCGTCGAAGACGCGCGAGGAAATTTCAAAAGGGCGGAATTGGGGTGCCGCCGTCGCTGTCCGCCCGCGGACGGGCGGCTCCCGGTCTTAAAATAACGCCGACCCTGCCTTCGGAACGGGTGTACCCTCAGAATTTCTGC
>CAITYL010000171.1 GCA_903896595.1 uncultured Lentisphaerota bacterium | reverse complement strand
TCCTCGGGCGGACGAACCCGTCATCGTCGGAGACGCGCATCATTGGTTTGGCGGACGGTGGCCCAATAAAAAGGCGGAACTGGTGTGACGCCATCGAGTTCCGCCCGAGGACGGGCGGCTCCCGGTCGTGAAATAACGCCGAAATTCATTGTCTTATTCCGCAGCGGCAGGGGGCGGGGGGGGGACGACCGGCATGAAGAGGAGTTTTTCGCCTTCCGGATCGACCCGGATGGTGGTGCCGTCGGGGAAGGTGCCGCGGAGCATTTCCTCGGACAGCGGATCTTCGATGTGGCGCTCGACGACGCGGCGGAGCTGGCGGGCGCCGTACTCGGGCTTGAAGCCGCGGCTGATCAGGAAATCGCGGGCGGCCTCGCTGAGTTCGAGCTGCAGGTTGCGGGCGTTGAGCCGTTCGCGGATCTTGGCTACTTCCAAGTCGACGATGACCGCCAAGTCCGCCTTGCTGAGTTGGCGGAAGACGACAATGTCATCGCAGCGGTTGAGGAATTCGGGCTTGAAATATTTTTTGGCCATGTCTTCCAAGCGCAGGCGCATGGTTTCGTGGTCGATGGCTTCCTTGTCCATGGCGAAGCCCATGCTGGCGGGGCGCAGGATTTCGGCGGCGCCGACATTGGAGGTCATGATGACCACGGTGCTGCGGAAATCGACGCGGAAGCCGACGCTGTCGGTGAGCTGGCCTTCTTCGAGGATTTGCAGTAGCATGTGCATGACGTCCGGGTGCGCCTTTTCGATCTCGTCAAAAAGCACGACCGAATAGGGGCGGCGGCGGACGCGTTCGGTGAGCTGGCCGCCCTCGCCATGGCCGACATAGCCGGGGGGGGAGCCGACCAGGCGGCTGACGTTGAATTTTTCCATGTACTCGGACATGTCGATGCGGATCAGGGCATCGGCGTCGCCGAAGATGAATTCCGCCACCGCCTTGGCCAGCAGGGTTTTGCCGACGCCGGTCGGGCCCAGGAAAATGAAGGAGCCGATGGGGCGCTTGGGGTCCTTGAGTTCGGCGCGGGAGCGGCGCAGGGCGCGGCTAACCGCGGCGACGGCCAGTTCCTGGCCGATGACGGTATGGCGCAGTTCGTCCTCCATGCGCAGGAGGCGGGTCGCCTCGCCTTCGGCCAGGCGGCGCAGCGGCACGCCACTGATGGCGGCGACGACGTGGCGGATGTCGTCGAGGGCGATGGTGACCGTTTGCCCCTGGCGTTCCGTCTCCCAGTTTTTGAGCACGCCGTCCATTTTGGCGCGCAGTTCCTTTTCGCGGTCGCGCATGGCGGCGGCCTGTTCGAAATGCTGGCCTTCGATGGCGTTTTCCTTGGCCTGCTTGACCTCGGTGACCTCGCGTTCAAGGTCACTCAAGTCGGGGGGGCGGATCATGGCGGCGATGCGGGCGCGGGCGCCGGCCTCGTCAATGACGTCAATGGCCTTGTCGGGCAGAAAGCGCCCGGTGATGTAGCGGTCGGACAGGCGGACCGCGGCGGCGAGGGCCTCGTCGGTGTACTTGACATGGTGGTGCGCCTCGTAGCGGTGCTGCAGGCCGCGGAGGATTTCGACGGCTTCGGGCACGCTCGGGGCGTTGACCACAATCGACTGGAAGCGGCGTTCGAGGGCGGCGTCCTTCTCAATGCCCTTGCGGTATTCGTTCAACGTGGTGGCGCCGACGCACTGGATCTCGCCCCGGGACAGGGCGGGCTTCAAGATATTGGAGGCGTCCATGGTGCCTTCCGCACCGCCCGCGCCGACAATGGTGTGCAGTTCATCAATAAAGACAATGACCTTGCCCGAGCGCTTGATCTCGTCCATCACCGTCTTGATGCGTTCCTCGAACTGGCCGCGGTACTTGGTGCCGGCGACCATCAGCGCCAAGTCCAGGGCGACCACGATGCGGTCGCGCAGGATCTCCGGCACGTTTTTGGAGACGATGGCCTGGGCCAGGCCTTCGACAATGGCGGTTTTGCCGACGCCCGCCTCACCGATGAGCACGGGATTATTTTTGGTGCGGCGGCACAGGACTTGGATGACGCGTTCGATCTCGGGCGCGCGGCCGATCACCGGGTCGAGCTGCCCTTTGGCCGCCAGTTCCGTCAGGTCGCGGCCGAAGGCGCGCAGGGCGGGCATCTTGGGGGGGGCGGCCGTCTTGCCGCCGGAGGCGGTGCCGCCATTGGCGCCGTCCGGGCCGTCGTCACCCTTGGCGTCGCCCTTGGTGGTTTCGCTTGGCAGATAATTGGGGTCGAGAGCCTTCATGACCTCGGCGCGCACGGCATCGGCGTCGATTTGCAGGTTTTTCAGGATGCGCGCGGCGACGCCGTCACCCTCGCGCAGCAGGCCAAGCAGGATGTGTTCGGTACCGATGTAATTGTAATTGAGCGCCCGCGCCTCTTTGGCGGCCAGGGACAGCACGCGCTTGACCCGCGGGGTCAGCGGCGGATCGCCTTCCTGCTGGGTGTCGCTGCTGGGCCCCGAGTGTTTTTCAACTTCATAGCGGACCGTTTCCAGGTCCAGCCCCATGGCCTGCAAGGCGGACACCGCCACCCCCTGGCCGAGCTTGATCAGTCCGAGCAACAGATGTTCGGTGCCCACGTAATTGTGGCCGAACCGCCGCGCCTCGCGCTTGGCCAGCCCCATCACCTGCTGGGCGCGCGGGGTGAAATTATTCATGGAAAAATCAGCGCCGTTGTCGGCGGTGGCGTCGTCAGGCATGGTGGCCTCCTGGTCGTCGGGCTGTATTCTGGGTAAGGGGCTCAATATACCCGTTCGTGCTCGGGCACTCAATGGCACATCAACAAGAACATGCACCATGAAGATCATGAAGGGCATGAAGAATGGAGTTCCGATGATCGTATGTTCGCGGATTTTGAACAGGAGCGATAGAGGCCACAGAGAAGTTTTTCTCCGTTCGCTCCTGATTTCTCCTGTTCAAATTCCCTTGCGGCTGCGGTTTTTGGGTTTTGACAGGGCGTGGCCACAGCTTACGTTACCAGATTCAATTATCCGTTTGAAGCCGCGCGACTTGGCGCGGGGGGCGACTACCGACGGCCGCTCCGGCGCCAGTCGAATCAGGGGGTTGTATGGGGTTTGGCTGGCGAGTTTTTGGGCTGCTCTGCTTGGGCTTGCTGGCGGGCTGCGTGCGGCCGTCACCCCCGGCCAATCCAGAAACGCCGTGGACACCGCCGGCGGACCGGAGTGCCGGCAAAACGGCGGATGCGGCGTGGCGCGCCGGCGCCACACTGCCGGCCGACCCGGCCCAGCCGCAGTCGCTGGCCGATCTGACCGACTTGGCGCTGAGCAACAGTCCGAACACGCGCCAGGCCTGGCACAACGCCCGGCAGGCCAGGGCTCTGGTCGATCAAGCGTATGGCTATCTGCTGCCCACCCTCACCGCCACCGGCGGCCCCAGCCGCCAAGTGGTAAATGCGCATCCGTCCGGCTCCGACCTGAACTATGCCGACACTGGCGCCGGCTTGCAGCTCAATTATTTGTTGATCAATTTCGGCGGCGGCCGGCGCGCCGCGATTGAGCAGGCCCTGCAGACCGTCTACGCCGCCAATCACGCCTTCAATCAGTCGATGCAGGACGTGCTGCTGCAGATCGAATTGGCCTATTACAGTGTGATCATCGCCGAGGGCCGGGTCGCGGCGGCCAAGGCCACGTTGGAGGACGCCACGGCGGTGCTTGAGGCGGCCAGGGCGAAACTTGACGCCAAGTTGGGCACCGCCCTGGATGTCTTGCAGGCCCAGGCCTCCTTTGACCAGGCGAATTTTCGCCTGGCCGAAGCCGAAGGCAATCTCAGCAATGCCCAGGCCAACTTGGCGCAGGCCGCCGGCTTGCCGGGTGACACGCAACTGGCGGTGCGGCAACCCGCCGAGGAGTTGCCCGGTGTGCCGGCGAAGGTGGATCTGGCCCGTCTGATCAACGACGCCATCCGGCAGCGCCCGGACATCGCCTCTTTGCGCGCCGATTTGGCCGCCAAGGAAGCCGCCGTCACCGTCCAGTCGTCCGCGCTGTGGCCCTCGCTCTATCTGAACGGCGGCGTGGGCGGCGATGACTTTCATCCCTATGGCAGCCAGAACCAGAACCTCTCCGACCGCCAGTTCGCCTATGGCGTTGGCTTGAGCGTGCAGTGGACGCTCTTTGACGGCATGCAGACCCAGGCCGCCACCCGCGCCGCCAAGGAAGCCGCCGAAATGATGCGCGCCCAGCTCCGGCAGGCCGAACTGGCCGCCAGCGCCGAGGTGTGGCGGGACTATTACAACTTGGTCACCGCCCTCCGCAAATCCCGCTTCAGTGACGCCTATCTGACCAGTACCAACGCCGCCTACGACCTGGCGGACGAGAGTTATCGCGCGGGGCTCAATAGTCTGCTCGACCTGCTGGTGGTGCAAAGCTCGCTCGCCGAGGCCCGCAGCCAGCAGGTGACCTCCCGGAATGAAGTTTTTACCGCTTTCGCCAACCTGATCCATGCGGTCGGCCGCCTGGAAAAGGGCACCCCAAACCACTTCCCGACGCCCGCCGGCACCCCTTCCCCGGCCACCCTCACGAAAGGTTCCCGGTCATGACCTGTCAACGGTTTGTCTCTTTTCCCGCCCTGCTCGCCGCCGGCCTGCTGCTCGCCATCGGCGGCCTGGTTGCCGGATGCGACAAAAAGGCCGGGGGCCCGCCGCCCGCCCGTCCCCCCACGCCTGTGCACATCGTGGTGGCGACCACGGCCACCGTGCCGACCCTGCTGCCGGCTTTCGGCACCGCCGTCGCCAATGTCCAGGTGAACATCGTCCCGCAGGTGTCGGGCAAGATCCTCAAGGCGCTGATCAAGGACGGCGACACGGTAACCACCGATCAGCCGCTGTTTGAGATTGACCCCAGCGACTACGCCAACGCGGTGCATCGGGGCGAGGCGGCCGTTGAAGGCGACCGCGCCAACCTGTGGATCGCCAAGTTGAATGTTGACCGCAATCAGCCGTTGGTGGCCAAGAACCTGATTTCCCAAAATGCGTTCGACAACTACAAGGCCACCGCCGAGGCGGCCGACGCCAAGCTCAAGGCTGACCTCGCCAGTCTTGAGCAGGCCAAGCTTGACCTGACCCGCTGCACCGTCCGCGCCCCCAGTGCCGGCACCTGCTCCAAGGTGATGGTCAATCCCGGCAATCTGGCCATGACCAATCAGACCGTCCTGACCACCCTCAAGGGCCTGGACCCCATCCAGGCCGAATTCTCCCTCTCCGAGGAATATCTGCCGGCCCTGCGCCGGGAGCTGGCGGCTGGCCCGGTGACCGTTTCCGTGCAGCCACGCGGCGACGAGCAAAGCTATGCCGGCCGCATCGTCTTCATCGACAACGCGGTCAACACCGCCACCGGCAGCATCCAGGTGCGCGCCGAAATTCCCAATCCCGAACACAAGCTGTGGCCTAACCAGTTTCTGGCGGTGACCGTGCGGGCCGGTGAATTCAAAAACGCCGTGGTGATTCCGGAAAGCGCGGTCCAGACCGGCAAGATGGGCTCCTTCGCCTTCGTGGTCAATGCGCAAAACCAGGCCGAACTGCGCCCCGTCCAGCTCGGCGTCCGCACCGACGGCCATGTCCATATCAAGGCGGGCATCACCGCCGGTGAAAAAGTGGTCGCCCAGGGGCTGCTGATGCTGGCGCCTGGCGCCACCGTCATGGAAGCGCCTTCGCCGGGCGGCGCTCCGGGCCAGCCAGGCGCCCCGGCCGGCAAGCCCGCCGCCGCCCCCGGAGGCAAACCGTGATTTCAGAAGTCTTCATCCGCCGGCCGGTCGCCACCATCCTGTTGACGGTGGTGATGTGCGCCTTTGGCGTCTGGTCGTATCTCCGTCTGCCGGTCAGCAGCCTGCCGAACGTGGACTACCCGGTCATTCAGGTGACCGTGTTCTATCCGGGCGCCAGTCCCGAAGTCATGGCCACCACAGTGGCGACGCCGCTGGAAAACCAGTTCACCCAAATTAACGGCCTGGCCTCCATGCTCTCCGACAACAAGGAGGGCTCGACCACCATCAACCTGACCTTTGACTTGGGCCGCGACGTGAACGTGCTGGCCACCGACGTCCAAGCCGCCATCTCCCGCGCCCAAAACCTCCTGCCCAAGGATCTGCCCAGCCCGCCCACTTACCAGAAGTTCAACCCGTCTGATGCGCCCATCTATTATCTCCTGCTCTACTCGGACACCCTGGGGGAAGGCGAGTTGTACGACTATGGTAATATTGTCATTTCCAAAAAAATAAGCATGCTGGAAGGCGTGTCCCAGGTGGAGACCTATGGCGCCCAGCGCTGCGTCCGCGTCCAGTTCATTCCCGAACGGTTGGCCGCCTACCAGCTCGGCATCGACGAGGTGGTGGCCACCTTGCAGGCCGGCACCGTCTCCATCCCCGGCGGCAGCCTCAACGGTACCTCCCGCTCCTTCACCATTGAACCGCAGGGGCAACTGCGCTCGGCCAAGGAATACGCCCCGCTGATCGTCGCCTACCGCGATAATGCCCCCATTCGCCTCAAAGACGTGGCCCGTTGCGTGGACAGCATCACCAATGACATCGTGGACATCCGCTACACTGCGCCTGGCCAGCCCGAGCGCAGCAACTGCGTGGTCATGGCGATTTCCCGCGTCGCCGGCTCCAACACCGTCGCCGTGGCCAACATGATCACCCAGACCGTTGCCGACCTGCAACGCGACCTGCCCGCCGACGTTCATACCCACATCCTGCACAATGGCGCCGACGCCATTCGCGACAGCATTCACGACGTCCAGGTTACCGTCCTGATCGCCCTTAGTCTGGTCGTGCTGGTCATTTTCCTGTTCCTCGGCCGCATCCGCGAAACGATCATTCCCGCCATTACCATTCCGGTGTCGTTGCTCGGCACTTATCTCCTCATGGATGTGGCCGGATTCAATCTTGATACGCTCTCCCTGATGGGCATCGTGCTGGCCATCGGCTTTTTGGTGGACGACGCCATTGTCGTGCTGGAAAACACCGTGCGCCACCTTGACGCGGGCATGAAGGCGATTCCCGCCGCGATCCAAAGCATGAAGGAAATCACCTTCACCCTGATTTCCACCAGTGCGGCCCTGATCATTGTGTTTGCCCCGCTGGTGTTTATGAGCGGCGCGGTCGGGCGCAACCTGCGCGAGTTCGCCCTGACGGTCATCTTCGCCATCGTCGTTTCCACCCTGGTGGCGTTGCTCCTCTCCCCCATGATGTGCGCGCGCATCCTGCGCCACCATGACGAGGAGAACGAATTGCAACGCGTCATCTCCGACACCATCGGCGGCATGATCCGGGGTTATGGCGTCCTGCTCGCCGGCACCCTGAGGCACCGCTGGATTTCCGTGCTCGGCTGGGTGGTCTGCATCCTCGGCACCGGGTATCTGTTCTTTATCCTGCCCCAAACCTTCCTGCCGCCGGGCGACAGTAGTTTCATCATGGGCGCCATGATCACCCCCCAAGGCACCTCCAATGACGCCATGGGCCGCTATCAGCAAAAGGTGGTCGCGACCCTGCGCCAGCACCCGGAGATCACGGATCTCTGTACGGTTACCGGTTTTCAGCCGGGCGCTGACCAAAGCATGGGCTTCGTCTTCTGCCGCCTGAAGCCGCCGCATGAGCGCGCCCCCATTGAGGAGATCGCCCAACAGTTCACCATGCAACTGGCCGCCATTCCCGACGGCTTCTGTTTTCTTGGCGCCACGCCCGTGCTCAAAATCAGTTCGGGCGCTGAAACCACCCAGGCCGGCAGCAATTACGCCTATCTGTTGACCGGGTTCAACCGTCAGGAGGTCTACGATGCCTCCCAAAAACTGGAACGCGCCATGTATGGCATTCCAGGCCTGTACGCCATCCAGAATAACATCAAGCTAACCATGCCGCGCCTGTCCGTGGAGATTGACCGTGATCGCGCCTCCGCGCTCGGCATCACCGCCCAACAGATTGAGCAGGCCCTTGGCGTTTGCTTCTCCGGCAATTACGTCGCCCTGTTCACCACCGACAACGACCAATACCAGGTCATTCCCGAAATCGCTAAGGACCGTCAAAAGCGGCCCACCGACCTGGAATACCTCTACGTGCGCTCCCAGACCACCAACCAGCTGGTGCCGTTGCGCACCCTGGTTTCCTGGCACGAGGAGGCCGGGCCCCAGGACGTGCCGCACGCCAACCAGCAGGAGGCCGCCACCTTGTCCTTTAGCCTCTTCCCGGGCGTGCCCATGGGCTACGCCACGGCGGCGATTGAGAAAGCCGCCGCCGGCCTCATGCCGCCCGGTGTCACTGGAACCTTTATCGGTGACGCCTTGGAGTTCCGCAAATCGGTCATCAGCCTGGGCATTCTGCTGCTGGTCGCCATCTTCCTCAAGTACGTCGTGCTCGGCATCCTCTACGAGAGCTACATCCACCCGTTCACCATTCTCACCACCCTGCCGGTGGCGGTGTTCGGCGGCCTGCTGACCCTGCTGGCTTTTAAGAGCCAACTGTCGCTTTATGCCTACATCGGTCTGTTCGTCCTGATCGGCCTGATCACCAAAAACGGCATTTTGATGGTCGACTTTGCCCGGCAGCGCCGGGCCGAGGGCAAGAACGCCCACGACGCCATCTACGACGCCTGTCTGGTCCGGTTCCGTCCCATTCTCATGACCGGGCTCTGCGCCATTCTCGGCACCTTGCCGATCGCCCTGGGGTACGGCGCCGACGCCGAGTCCCGCGTCCCCCTTGGCCTGGTGGTGGTCGGCGGCATGATCTTCGCCCAGGTCATCACCTTGTTCATCACCCCGGGCATCTACCTGATCATGGACGCCCTCCAGGCCCGCTTCTTCAAAGAGCGCACCGACCTGGAGTGACCGCCAAGCGGCCGGCCACCGTCCGCCCCGTCAGACCCGTCGGACGCGTCGGACCAGTCCGGGTGCATGACAGTTTTGTCGGGTGATGTTGGGGCCACCCTTTTGGAAAAGGGTGCTCCCCAAGCCCCTTCCCAAAACTGTTGGATCTTTTTGCGGATTTCGCAGGCCGATCTCTTGCGTTCCGAACGTGACACAGGCACTCTTGCCTGTGAAAAACGTCAAGCAGGCAATCCTGCCTGCGTGTCTGCCCAGGGATAGCGCCGGTATGGCGTGAAGACAGAGCCGCCCGTCCTCGGCCGGACGGTTGGCGTTTAAACGCATTTTTCTATGCAAAAAAACGCATCACAAGGTATTTATAAGCGCATAAAATCGGCATAACCAACAGCATTACAAAAGATTGCTTACCTACGTCCCCATACTATACAAAAATGGAGGCAAACCACGAGTTCGGATTTCACCCCAGCCAAGTCAAACCGTAAAAGTGGCAATTATGGGAGTTTGGGGGTGGCAGGAGGAAACACGGATAACTTGAAGCGTTTATACGCCCCGTTCTTTGAGTCTTCCGGGTGCGGTTCGATACCCAGCACTGTGATCTCGCCTCTATCGGGCCCGTACGCCCAGAAAAAGCGGCCGGCGGCCGGAGTATTGTTTTCCAAGTAGGACTGAAACACTTTGAAGCCGTACCTGCTCGTCAGGTCCGTGATCTCATGCGTGGCCAGACTATTATGATGCGGATTTTGCCTCAGGAAATTGAGGGCCTTGCCCAGTTTTCTGAAATCCTTTTGCTCGTTGGCATCGAGCTTTCCATGTTTGTCTCGGGTCGTGAGATCGGTCCAGACAGCCGCCATCTCGGGCAATCCCATGCGGATGGTGAACGTCATGAGCCTCACTCCTCCGTAAACAGAGAGAGGTCGATCGGTTCCGAGGCCACCCCTTTCTTGAGGTTGGCGGCTGATTGGTCGAGCATCTTCAGCGTCCGGGCAGAGAGGGCGTCCGGCGGCACCAACACCCGCGGCTCCAGCATGAACGCACCGTTTGAGTATGCCTTCACATGAAAATACTTTGCCGTGGCGCCCCGCAGGCTGATGCGTTTTTTGGCGTCGGCAACCACGTCGTACTGTTGCAGGACGGCCGTGGCGCTCCGTTTCCGGGGACGTTCGAGTGTGGCGGTTGTCATGACCCTACTATGGTGGGATTTCCCACCGGCGTCAAGTCCAGCCAGTTCCCGCAGGCACGGCGTGTCGCCCGTTGGGGGTAATAGGGACGGGGTAATAGGGACGGGTGAATTGCGCACACCTCGGGATTTCTTTTTACCGCGGATGTCGCGGATTTGCGCGGATAAATCCCGTGATCGCCCCCCCCTGAGAACGCCGAGCCCCAGCTCGGCGTGGTTCATTTCGGATTCCGGGCCGATAAAAAATCAAATCGCGACCGTTTGCGTAAGGTTTGCCCTTGCGCCCCGAACGTGACACAGGCACTCTTGCCTGTGAAAAACGTCAAGCAGGCAATCCTGCCTGCGTGTCTGCCCAGGGATTATGCCATTATTTGTTGATCCAGTTTGTCACATCATCCCGGAACTCCTTCGGCTGGGTCGAAGACACGGAATGCCCCGAGTCCGCGTAGAAATACCAGGCGACATTTCTTTCAGCGGGTGTCTTGTCCAACCCCTCTATCGAATTCGGCTTGTATTTTATGGTGAAGCGGCCCGCCCGTGCGTCCTGGTTTCCGCTCGCAACGTCAATTGACTTGACCAGCTTGCGGAATCTTCCCTTGTCAAATTGGGAGACTAGTGTCGGCGCATAGACCACAATATCGTTCTGAGCATCGGTCATGAAGGTGTCTACGAGCGCCAGATTTTCAAGAAACATTGTTCCGTATATTGCTGAATCGCTTAGGCTTATGTCATATCTATCGTACCGTATGTCATAGAGGACTTCCGCCAGGGAATTGCCGCCGCTGTTCATGCAGAAGCCCAAATATATATATGGGTTTGTGCCGACTAGATAGCTGTCAAAGTCATTGAGGGCCCCGAGATTATAGTCCAGCGACTTGAGCGGGTTGTCCATGTCAAGCAGATTTTTCTGCCAGAAGGGTATCATACTGATGACCGTCTGCGTATCATCGGGTAATTCAAAGATCAGCATATTGACAATTTGGCTTGCGTAGATGGGAATCTTCGAGTTCATCGAGAAACGAAGCGCGTTTTTCCTCTCATTCGGCATCAGGTATCGTACGTCTCTGAGGTTGCCCCCGCCGGTGATTTTTGACAGTTCATCCATACTGTTTAGCGCCTGCATGGCGGAATATTCGTTGTTGTTAGTCCAGTCGGCGTCCTTTTGGCAGTTGTAGGGATCCCTTTTGATGTATAGCAGATAGCGCAGGATGGTCTGGGCAACGTCTTTCTTGTCTTTTTTCGCGTTCGCCAGGAACTCCCTCCAACTCACCTCCGCCTTTGCATCCGCGCCAAGCTTATCCATCAGGGAGTCGCGTTTCTGCAAGGCGCTGACTTTGTCCATATGCTGATATTTATCGACGATCTGAGGTTGTATAAGGATCTGTTTTTTGAACTGTGTCGCCACCTCGGCCGGGCTGTATGGAGGCTTGTGCGATGTCACAGACAGCATCTGGGCCTCTATCAGGTTTGTTAGCGCACTGTCCTTGTACACCTTTTTGCCCTCGGCATACTGCTTATAGTAGAGAAGCATGTTGAGCATGGTGGAGACTCTGACCCCGCTGAAACTCTCCCCCACAAACACCACCTCGTTGTTTCGCAGCTCCGAATTGTCCTCCAGAAATTTCAGGACCACCCTCAGTACCTGGGCGGCGTCAATGAAGGCGTTATAGTTGTCGCCGAAGATGAATTCAGTCAGCCTGAAGTCGCTGTCCCGCAGCTGTTCATCGGTGCCCACCATGTAGGAGAACCCGGTGTTTGGCGCGTCGATGTAGAGCAGATTGCCCAGTGTCGTCCAGCTATATTCATTCAGTTCCGAGAGGTTGCCATCGGGGACCCTGGAGCGGTCAAGCGTGTAGGGAGCCGTATTCATCGCAAAGAGGTTCATGGACGTTCCACACCCGGGGCCGCCGTTCAGAAACACGAACAGAGGCTTCTTGGCGTAGTTCTCATCCGCCTGAAAATAGGTGTACCAAAGGCGGTTGGTGGCGGATTTGTAGCTTCGTGTGGAACGCCAGCTGGCATGGAAGCTGAAATCGACAGGCTCGATCTGGTAGAAATCCATTTTACCTTTGACCGTTGGCGAGTAGCCACCGGCAGATGCGCAGCGGTCAAACGCAAGAACCCATGTCATCACGGCCACGATGAAGAGTTTTGCTAATTGAGACAACGGATTTCTGCTCATGATGGTGTTCCTTTTTTCAACCTCTGCCCGCCTAGTGGACGACTTTAGCATGCGGGAATCCAAAAGGCAATCCCTTTGACGTAAGCGGATAAATCCGGTGATCGCGCCCCCCCCTGGGAACGCCGAGCCCCAGCTCGGCGTGGTTCCTTTCGGAGTCCGGGCCGATAAAAAATCAATTCGCGATCGTTTGTGTAAGGTTTGCCCCTGCGCTATCCAATGGGCATTCGTACGGGGCGTCCTCTCCGTCCTCCGTGTCCTCTTGTGGCACGGTTGTCCTCAAGGTCCTCGCCCCGCCCCCCCCCCCGCCAACAACGGCCAACCTGCCGCCGCCGAGGACGTGGAGGACATTGGCCCCGAGAGGACAGGGAAGACAAGGAGGACGCGGCGGCTATTATGACAGGCAATCGGGACAGGGTGAATTGTGCACCCCTCGAAATTCATCTTTTACCGCGGATCTGCGCGGATAAATGCAGGAATCACGCCCCCCCTGCTGGGGATCCCTAAAAATGGCGCCAATGGGCATCTGTGCGGGGCGTCCTCTCCGTCCTCCGTGTCCTCTTGTGGCACGGTTGTCATCAAGGTCCTCGCCCCGCCCCCCCCCCGCCAACAACGGCCAACCTGCCGCCGGCGAGGACGCGGAGGACATCGGCCCCGAGAGGACAGGGAAGACAAGGAGGACGCGGCGACTATCATGACAGGCAATCGGGACAGGGTGAATTGCGCACTCTTCGGGATTCCTCTTTTACCGCGGATGGCGCGGATCTGCGCGGATAAATCCAGTGATCACGCCTCTCTTGGGAACGCCAAGCCCCAGCCCGGCGGGTTTCATTCCGGATTCCGGGCCGATAAAAAATCAATTCGCGATCGTTTGTGTAAGGTTTGCCCTTGCGCCATGAGTGAATGGTTTTTACATTTTTCATATTGTAATGTCACGAAAATTAGCTATTTTATGTGACGTATTGAAGGAGGGTATACATGCCCAAATCCATTCCCGAAAAAATCCTGGCCAGAATCTCCGGTGGTGGCCGGTGCGCCGTGTTTACTCCCAAGGATTTTCTGGACTTGGCCAGCCATGAAACGGTGCGTCAGGCACTGGCGCGGATGGTGACGGCCGGGACGCTCCGGCGCCTGATGCGCGGGGTCTACGACTGCCCGGCTTTTAGCACGCTGCTCAACGCGCCGGCCAGTCCGGATCCCAACGCCATCGCCCAAGCCATTGCGCGAGAGCACGGCTGGACAATCATGCCGGCAGGCGCGGTGGCCCTCAATCTTTTGGGACTGTCCACCCAGGTTCCCGCCCAGTGGCAATACCATAGTGACGGTCCGTCCCGGACCTATGCCTGGGGAGGCGGCACGTTGCAGTTTAAACACCGAGCCAACAAGGAGACCTCGACGCTCTCGCCGCGAACAGCACTGCTGGTGCAGGGGCTGAAAGCGCTGGGGCAGGCGGCAACGGATGCGGCTGTCCTGGCCAAACTGCGGGCGGGGTTCGCTGCCGGGGAATTGAAGCGTGCCGCGCGGGAGTCGCGGTATGTGACCGCCTGGGTTTACGAAGTCATTAAAAAACTTGCGGCGGAAGCGGGGGCGAACCATGCGTAACGTGGCACGGAAAAACGAACGTGACCGACAGGACTTGTTCCGGGCGACCGCCCAGGCCATGCGGGTTCATGAGGCCGTTGTTGAAAAAGACTTCTGGGTTTGCTGGCTGCTCGACTATTTGTTCCAGGACAGCCCATGGAAGGACGAGATGGCGTTCAAGGGCGGGACGAGTCTCTCGAAGGCGTTCGGGGCC
This sequence comes from uncultured Lentisphaerota bacterium, assembly GCA_903896595.1. Lineage (GTDB taxonomy): Bacteria > Verrucomicrobiota > Lentisphaeria > Oligosphaerales > CAITYL01 > CAITYL01. Next base: position 10,115 of record CAITYL010000171.1, on the reverse strand, counting down.
ATTGAGCGGTTTTCGGAAGACGTTGACCTGATCTTGGACTGGCGGCGGTTGGGATATGGCGCGGAGGAACCGTGGGCCGAGCGTTCCGTGACGAAACAAGATGCTTTTGGCAAGACGGCCAACCGGCGCGCAGCTACCTTTCTGGCACAGGAGATGGCTCCGGTTCTCCGCAACGTATTGTCGGAGCGGGCCGGAGTTGACATCAACGTGGAGGCGGACGAGCAGGAGGTACGGGTCTGGTACCCCAAAGCCTTTTTCTTGGCGGCTATTTTACCGCAGATCCGCCTGGAAATCGGCCCCCTTGCGGCTTGGACCCCAAACGTGGCGTGTCCTGTTCGGCCGTATGCGGCGGAACGCTTTCCTCACGTGTTTACGCATTTGGCCACCATGGTTCGCACCATTACTGCCGAACGCACGTTTTGGGAGAAGGCGACCATCCTGCATCAGGAGGCTCACCGGGCACCGGCACGTCCCCTGCCTGCCCGTTACTCGCGCCATTACTATGACTTGTACCGCCTGAGCCGCCTGCCGGTTGGCGCGGCGGCAGTGGCCATGCCCAACCTATTGCATGAGGTCGTGTGCTTCAAGATGCGGTTCTATCATTGCCCATGGGCGCATTACGAAACGGCCAAGCCTGGCACCTTGCGCCTATTGCCGCCCGCCCACAACTTCGATGGCATGCACAAGGATTATGCCGCCATGCAGGCGATGTTGTTCGGCGCCATTCCGACGTTCACGGAAATCTTGAACGGCCTTACCCAACTGGAACGCACTATCAACGGCCAGAATGCATGAGTAAAATGAAACTCACGCCATCCGTAAAGACGACATGTACGGCCAATACTGGTGCCGAATGGGCACCTGCGTCTTTTTCTGATTTTTTGGCGGAACTTGCCCACATACAGTCTCACTATGCTTCGCTCGGCCGTTATGCCCCCTGCTACCGTGGTCATGCGCAAGATGCGTGGCGTCTCGATTCAACCTTCGCAAGATTCGTCAAGAGTCAGATATTGGGGATCAATCCCACAGATCTCATCAAGGACGATTATCGACACTCTTTGGAGTACCTGCGTTTACTCAACAGCTTATTCTTGTGCAAGTTTGGGACGCTGATGGTTCCATCTCAGGAACTGTTCCGCGCTTCTGCTGAGAAAGGCATTGACCCATGGTTCGAGTTGATGAAACGTATTCAACAATATCCACAGGAAGATATCTCGACTTTGCGCGGCACGTTTCTCATAGACTGGACCCAAGACTGGAGGATTGCGATCTACTTTGCAAACCACAAAAGATCGAATGAAGATGTCGGGGCTGTATACGTCGCGGACATGACTCAGGCCGGGCCTGTCCTACATCAAGATGTCACGGTAGAGGAGATTATCGAGAAACTCTACGATCATTTTATGCAAGATCAGCACCCTGGCTGTCCCCTCATATTCCACCCCCGCCTGCAGATTGCATGTCAGCGCGCCAAAAACCAAGACGCGATCTACATTGCACAGATGGATCTCAGGCGCGACCTGGCAGAACAATGGGAGGGACAAGACAACGCTCGCGCCGACGGATTCAACATACTGATGCGCATCATGTTGCCAAAAGGCACCACCCAAGAAGTACAAGAATGGCTTACCAAGGGCGGAATCACGGACGAATATGTTTATCCGGACAAAATCGATCAACCAAAACCACCGTGACATTGTTCTCGCCACCTGCATGGTTGGCGGCTTGGACGAGGTGTTGACAGGCTTGTTGGGGGTCGGGTGTGGTGCGGAGAATGGCGGCGATGTCCGCGTCAGTGGCAATAGGGTGAATTGCGCACCCCTCTGGATTCCTTTTTTACCGCGGATGTCGCGGATCTGCGCGGATAAATCCCGTGATCGCGCCCCACCTGGGAACGCCGAGCCCCAGCTCGGCGGGTTTCATTCCGGATTCCGGGCCGATAAAAAACCAAATCGTTTGCGTAAGGTTTGACCTTGCGCTATCGTTGTAATCCTATCACCATTTTCCCCACAAGGAGATGCTTCGATGAAATTTTCATGTAAGATTTATGTGCTTCTGTTTGTGGTTTTCGTCGGATCAATTGCGCTAGCTTACCTCTTCCCCCCTGGAACACTTGCCCGTCAACTGGCAACCATTCCGGGAGGACTATCGCTCATTGGCGTCTTGTACCAACTCATTAGAGATGAAGCGAAATATCAGAAAGACCTGTTGATCCAAAAGGATCAGCAACAATTTGATCTTGGTATCACGTCACACATGGCTAATGTTGCCTTTGACAAACATGTTGAATTTTGCGAGGAATATTTATCAGCAATGCATGAGGCAATCAAAGTTTTATACCGAGAGGGCCATTCACGTATTCTTATTGATCAAGCCAACATATTGTCAGCGATTAAGCAAAAGCACATCGCTTGGTTAACTCCAGCAATTGAGCAAGGACTCGACCCCTTTGAACAAGCGCTCAGGGAGATTGGCGCTAGTGCTTGGCACTACGCCGCCGATCCCGAAGGGGCTAATGCCTCTGGCTCAGTTCAAAAGGCACATAATTTATTATGTGCAATAATAGGGCATAAAAAAACAGCAAAAATACCGCCAGAGGAAAACATTGCCATCCCAATAGTTTTAAGCCACCTTAGAAAAGTGCTCGGTATAGAAGAATTAACTATTATTCGCCAAAAACTACTAAAATGCAGTCCGGATTACAGTCTATAGAGCGGAACGATAAGGACGGGTGATCTGTGGTTTGTCATGTTATCGTCCTGTGCGCTCCTACTGGGGTACACCTGCTTCACGGAGTGAATATTGTGTCCCAGCCTCCCACAATTCACTGTCCCTATGCTATTGATGGGATTAAAAATACGGCGTGATTTCCGTTGCCATGTTTATTGTATACCGCTATCTTCGTTGTTTCTATTCCAAATAATACGCGGTTTTTGGTAAAAACCCTGCTGGTAATCCTTTAGTTCGTTCAACTCCCAAACCACCCGCCCCAAAAACTCAAAAGTCCGATTCATGTCTGAGCGAAATTCCGCCAATGGAATATTTTGTGGTATTTTATTGATATGAAGGCCACCGCCACGGTCGGCTTCAAACCTGAATGCATCACCATTCGGGTCCATGTCATGTAATTCTTGAATTATTTTTTCTGCATCAACTCGTTGTGGAGGTCGTGATCCCGGCCAAAAATATTCGCATGCCGTCATGGCCATCTTCCACAGATCACACAACCGGTGATGTGTATATTTTTCATTTAGCTTGTCATCGGAAAAATTTTCTGCGACTTGTATAATCCTCTTGAGCAGAAGCTCAAATGCGTGCCTGTAGCAGAAAGCCATCGGATAGAAAAGCAATTGTTCTTTTGTTGTCTCCAAAGAATCTGCAATGGCATTTGCTGATTGCCAATATGCTTGAGCCCATAACATTCGGTCATAGTCTTGGTGGAACGGGTTTAACTTAAGAATAATGCCACTAGCGTTCTTTACGTCATCGTTGCTCGGCATTGGTTCGCCTTTCGCATTTACCGTGTTTGTACGGACCCCTATGGACGATCCCAGAAGTGCACCATCTCTCACTAATGCTTGGTGTTACGTTTTCTTCCAGTCCCCAGCCAGTCAACCATGCCATTCCAGCCCTTGTTGGCGTAAGTTCGGTTTGGATTACTCGGAATATCTACTGGTAGCTTTCCTTTACTGGGCATCCTTCCGCTGCAGAAGGCAAGCCATTCAGTGCCACTTTTTAGGCGGAGTTTTTGGGCAAAGTTTCGCGCCTCATTAAATGGTCGGAATCTTTTAAGAAAAGTCGCAATCGTCCCCGTCCCCAACCAATCGCCTATTCCACTCCATCCCTTGTTGACGTAGGTCTTGTCGGGATTGGACGGAATATCAGCCGGCAGTTTCCCATTGTGAGGCACTTCGCCTTTGCAGAAAGCATACCATTCGGACTTATCCTTTAACTTTAGATTCCTTACGAACGCTCGCGCTTCATCGAACGATCGATATACCCTAAGGAAGCTCGCAATATTTCCTGTTCCCAACCAGTCGCCCATGCCCTTCCAGCCCTTGTTGGCGTAGGTATTGCCAGGATTAGCCGGAATGTCAGGCGGCAGTTTTCCCTTTTTGGGCATCTTGCCTTGGCAGAAGGCGAGCCATTGAGTGCCACTTTTGAGCCTGAGTTTCCGGGCGAAGTCTCGCGCTTCATCGAACGGTCGGTATTGTCTGAGGCGTGGCGCAATCGTACCGGTTCCCAACCAGTCACCCATGCCTTTCCAACCTTTGTTGGCGTAGGTATTGTTAGGATTGGACGGAATATCTGCTGGCCGTTTCCCTTTGTGGGGCATTTTACCATTGCAGAATGCGTCCCATTGAGTGCCACTTTTGAGCCTGAGTTTCCGGGCAAAGTCTCGCGCTTCATCGAACGGTCGGTATTGTCTGAGGCGTGGCGCAATCGTACCGGTTCCCAACCAGTCACCCATGCCTTTCCAACCTTTGTTGGCGTAGGTATTGTTAGGATTAGACGGAATATCTGCTGGCCGTTTCCCTTTGTGGGGCATTTTACCATTGCAGAATGCGAGCCATTCAGTGCCGCTTTTGAGGCGGAGTTTTTGTACAAAGTATTGCGCCTCTTCGAATGGTCGGTAATGCTTGAGTTGATCGGCTATTCGCCCAGTCCCTAACCAGTCACCCACGCTCTTCCAGCCCTTGTTGGCGTAAGTCAGGCTAGGCGCTACTGGAATATCTGCTGGTAGTTTTCCTTTGTGGGGCATCTTGCCATTGCAGAATGCGTCCCATTCAGTGCCACTTTTGAGCATGAGTTTTTGGGCAAAGTCCCTCGCTTCTTCAAATGGCCGCCAGGATATTTTGGCTAGACGGTCCCAGCATTTGAGGTCAATGTCGCGTGCGAACTGCGCCAGGTCGATGCGTTTGGCCAGGCGCTCGTCCAGGTCGAATGCGACACTGCCGCCGCCGGTGTGGTGTTTGCCTTGAGCGACGGCCCGGAAGTACTCGATAATGCGGTCGTCGTTGGCGGCGAGGGCGCGGAGGGTGGTGAGAATCTCCTGGAACGCCGCCGATTTCAGGATCTCTTCCGGCTTGGCATCGGCGTCATGCAGGATCGGCACGATGACATAGCCCATGGCCTTGCCAGCGGCGGGGCGCAGGGCGCGGCCCACGGCCTGCACGATGTCCACGGCGCTGCGGCGTGGGTCGGCAAACAGCACGCAGTCAATATCCGGCACATCCACGCCCTCGGTCAGGCAGCGAGCATTGGTAATCAACCCGCGTTCAGTTTCGGCAAACTCCTTGACGATACGGGCGCGGGTGCCGGTGGGGGTTTGGCCGGAAACGTGGAACGTCGCGACAGGACCATAAGCCGGAAAAGCGGTGGTGAAGGCGTCGTTGTGCGCCTTGAACAGCGCCGCCCGGCGGATGCTGCTGTGGAACGACACCGCATGGCGGATTGGATACTTCTGCATGGCCTTGCGCAGGGCGACCAGGGCGGCAAGCATTTCCGCCTCGACTTCCCCGCTCCAAGCTCCCTTGTCGGGGCGCACAAAGAGATTCTGGCGCACCAGCTCCGCCACCTCATCACGCGATACCAGCAAGGTGACAATCTGGTAGTCGCTCAGGATCGGCGGGTGGCGTTCCAGTGCTTTCTTGAAGGTCAGGAGGTGGAAAGTGTCCCCGTAGGTGGCGGGGTCGTCCATGCTGAGAATCTGGTCGCTCTGGCCTTGGTAACGGCGCTCGGTCGCGGTCATGAAGATGCGCCGGTCTATCGGCAGGTTTTTATCGTGCAATAGATGGGAAAAGAGTTTGTCTTTGGCCCCGACGGTTTTGTGCGCCTCGTCCATGACGCCGAGGTCGAAGCTGACTTTTGCGCTTTGAGCGGCTTTGGCGATGGCCTCGCCGCTCTGGTAGGTTGTGAACACCACCGTCAGCCCGGAGCCGGTCTTGCCGAGCCAGTCGGCAATCGCGTCGGGGGCGGTCAGGCAAGGCACACCCAGATCCTGGCGCAGCACGGCCACGTCATCGCGTTCGATCCGGCCGGCCGACTCGTCACTACAGACGCAGATCCAATCCACGTCCTGCCCATTGGCCATGGCCTCGCGCAACCAGACTTTCAGCATTTGCCGGATTAGGGCGAGGCTGGGAACCGCAACCAGGATACGGCGCGCCCCAAGCTTTTGGGCGATCCAGTAGGCGGCCAGGCTCTTGCCCGTGCCACAAGGCATGATCAGCTTGCCGCGTCGCTCCTTTTTCGTGACGAAGTGGGCATAGGCGTCACCAATGGCGGCCACCTGGTGCGGTCGGGGCTTGAGGGGGCGAATCCCCGCTTGCTGGCGGTCCAGAAACGCGCGAAGCCGGTCGAAAAACTCGGCGTCAAGGCTTTGCCAGACATCCAAGGCGCAGAAACCGATGCGATCCTGCGTCTTCAGAACATGGGTAATGCGCTCCGTCGTCGAACAAATCAGACCGAACGTGATGTCACGGCAGACCCCGAAGGACAACCCGGTAAACGTGGAAAGCTCACGCCAGGACAAGACATGGGAAAAGTCGTCCCGATACTTGCATTGAATGGCCCAGAACTCGCCGTCTTTGGTCTGGGCAATGAGATCAATCCCCTGGTCGGCGTCTGGAAGCTTGAGCCGGTCGCGAATCGCAGATGGCACTTCGCGATGGAGCCACACTTGCCCCAGTTTGGTCGCATATTCAGGGTCGAGAAGGAGGTAGGCCTTGACCAGCTCCTCAAACAAGTCGCCCTTTTGCTTTTTGGGCAAGCTTGCGAAGTACGGCTTAAAATCATCCCAACGCGAGTAGCGCCGGGCAGCCTCATGCAGCAGGACAAACATATTCATTGATGTCACAAGCAGCGTCGTGGCTATGAGTTTGTCGTACTGTAGTGTGCCTGAACACTTGTGGGAATGAAGGCAATCAGGCCAGGTGAATTGTGCGCCTCCATTGGAGCGGGGGGGGGAGGGGCATTCCGCTCAGGAACGGCGGTTCCCAAACCCTTCGTCAAACCTTTTTGCGGATTCTGCAGGCCGCTCCGGTTGCCACACACGTAGATTATTGCGCTGGAGCGGCTGGCGGAATCCGCAAAAATGGAACAAAAGTTTTAGGAAGGGGTTTGGGGATCACCCTTTTTCAAAAGGGTGGCCCCAACATCGTCCAACAAATCAGCCGCAGCGCCAGATGCGCTGGCGTTGGCCGGCCAGGGTCCAGGTGCCGGCCTTGGGCTTGACGGCGCGGCCGTTGACGGTGATTTGGCGGAAGGGGGCGTATAGCACAAACGCCGCCTTACAGGCGCCAAAACCGTCGGCCAGGGTGTCCAGGGTGACGGCCAGGCCGCCCTTGCCGTCGCCGCGGACGGTGACGCGCACCTTGGAGCGCTTGCCGTCGCGGTAGGCGAAGCTTTCGCCGTCGTCAAAGACGTAGTCGGTTTCCGTCACGCCGCGGAAGGCCGGCGGCAGGAAGCAGTGGAACTCGACGGCGCGGCCATCGAAGGCGTGGTCGGCGCCGATCTCGCCCTTGGCCATCGGCACAATGGCGCCGCCACGGAGATAGAGGGGGGTGGTGTCGGCGTCGGCCTTGACGGTGATGGTGCGGTTGCCGGCCAGCCAGCGCGCCTCGTGGGCGGCGTACCACTTGGCCGGGCCGGGCAGCACGACGCGCCGGGACTTGGCCTGTTCGTCCACAAACGGCGCCTGCATGACCGCGGGGCCGACCAGGAACTGGTCGTCGATCTTGCCCAGGGGCAGCTTGGCGGAGTCCGCAAAGTCGTGGAACAGCGGGCGCAGGATCGCCTCGCCGGTCTCTTCCTGGCGGGCAAACAGGTTGTAGAGGTAGGGGCGCAGCTTGTAGCGCAACTGGATGTAATGGCGCAGGACGCGCAGCGTCTGCGGCCCGAAGGCCCACGGTTCCTGCTGGCGGGAGCCGCAGGTGCTGTGGTTGCGGGCGAACGGGAAGAGGAAACAGGTTTTCATCCAGTCGGTGAACAGCGGGGCGGTGGTGTCGCAGCCGAAGCCGCCAATGTCGGGGCCGTTGAACGGCACGCCGGACAGGGCCAGGTTCAGCGACAGGGCAATGGTGCCGCGGAGATGGTGGTAATTGCTGGCGTTGTCGCCGGTCCAGATGGCGGTTTGGGCGCCGGTGCCGGCGCAGCCCGAGCGGCAGAGCAGGAACGGCCGGGTGTCGGGGCGCGCGGCGAGGTAGCCGTCGCGGCTGGCCATGGCCATGCCCAGAGCGTACTGGTTGTGGAACGCCTCGTGCGGCTCGGTGCCGTGGCGGAAGCGCATGTCGCCGCATTCGACGCAGCCGGTGGAGGGGTCGTTCATGTCCAGCCAGGAGCCGGCAAAGCCGAGGTTGGCGAACTCCCGCACGTGATTGGCCCACCAGGCGCGGGCTTCGGGCAGGGAGAAATCGGGGAACACGGTCTCGCCGGGCCAGACCAGACCGACAAACTCGCCGTGCTGCGGGGTGTGGCAGAACAGGTCCGCCCGGTGGCCGCTGTCATAGACCGGGTAGCCGGGTTCGCGCTTGACGCCGGGATCGAGAATGGGCACAATGTGCCGGCCCTTGGCATTGAGCTTGGCCAAATCCTTCTTGACGGCGGGGAAGTGCTTGTCATTGACGGTGAAGACGCGGTAGTCGCGCATGTAGTCGATGTCGAGCCACAAGCCGTCGCACGGGATGTCGTGTTTGCGGAACTGGGCGTCCAGTTCGTTTAAATCGGCGGCGGACTGGTAGCCCCAGCGGCATTGCTGGTAGCCCAGCGCCCAGGCCGGCGGCAGCGGCGTGGTGCCGAGCAGGGTTTGGAATTTGCGGGTCAGTTCGGCCAGGCTCGGCCCCACCAGCACATACAGTTCCGGCTGGCCGTTCTCGCAGCCGAACCAAAACGCCGGCGGATGCCTGGGACCGCGCACATCCCGCGGCGGCTCCCACTGGGTGATTTCGCGGGTGGAAAGGAACGTGGAATAGGGATTGTGCAGGTACAGGCCGACGTAGGTGTTGCCCCGCTTGAGGATCACATAGGGAATGGCCACATACATCGGGTCGGGCCGGCCGTTCAGGTAGACATCCGGCGCGAAATCGCCCCACACGTCGGTGTTCCAGCACTTGGTCTGGCGGCCGGAGAGTTCGAGCCCGATCGATTTCTCGCCCATGCCGTAGAACTGGGCGTCGGCGGGACGGACGAACTGAAACAGGCTGGCGGCGCCATTGACGCCGAAGGTGGCGCCGGGCACCGTGTCGAGCAACGTCTCGCCCGCCCCGTCCACCAGGCGGAAGCCGAACGGCGCGGTGACCTCCAGCCGGCAGGCGCCGGCCGGCGGCGCGGTGCGGCGCTTCGGCGGCAGGTTCAAGGCCAGCAGGTGCCGGTTTTCACCCCAGGCCGCCCCGGACGCACAGACCCGGAACAGATCGCCGTCAAAAGAGGCGACTTCCAATTTGAACGCGGCCGGTCCCAATTTGAGCGCCTGGCCCGGCCGGCCGACCTGGAGAAACTCGAAGTTGGCGGGATAGGGAAACTTATGATAATGCATGGCAACTTGTTCTGGTGGTGGGTGGCGGAATGAAGGCGTGAAGACGTGATGCGTGATACGTGATACGTGAGGCGTGAAGGCGTGAGGGGGGCAATGGCGATCCCGATCCCGAAACCATCCGGATGGGCTGACGTTGGGGAGGTACTATAAATCATCATTGGTCGCAGGCATGTACCCGCCGCCATACTAAAGGAGTCTCCGAGGGGGCACAATGGAAATAACCGCAGATTAACGCCTCGCGAACCGCAGGGGTGCCTGGTGCGCCTAACCGTGGATAATGTGCCTTGGGAGCCGCCCGTCCTCGGGCGGACGAACCCGTGATCGTCGGAGACGCGCGAGGGAACTGCAAAAGTGACCAGAATCGAGGACGTCCATCGGCGTTGGCAAGGACAGCTCAAAAAACACCTTCGATTTATCTTCGTGATCTTCGTGGCTTCGTGGTGAATCCGAAAGTTTAAGTGTTACAAAGTACTAGTACCCTGTAACATTAAATCCTTCACCACGAAGGCGCGAAGGACGCGAAGCTTGATCGAAGCGTTTCAATGGCACACACAGATCAAAAAACACCTTCGATTTATCT
>CAITYL010000170.1 GCA_903896595.1 uncultured Lentisphaerota bacterium | reverse complement strand
TCCTCGGGCGGACGAACCCGTCATCGTCGGAGACGCGCATCATTGGTTTGGCGGACGGTGGCCCAATAATAAAGGGCGGAACTGGTGTGACGCCATCGAGTTCCGCCCGAGGACGGGCGGCTCCCGGTCTTGAAATAACGCCGATATTATACCGAGTTATGGGCACAAAAAGGGCCTTGGCCAGGGGGAAGAGGAGGGGGAAACTGGCCAAGGCCTGAGGTCGTTGACGACCTCACTCATACAGTAGCCGTTTTCTTTATTTTTTCAAGTGCGCCGACCGAAACGCCGCTCCAGTTCGGACGGCGGCAAGGTGATCATCACCGGCCGGCCATGGGGACAGGTGTAGGGCATCTCGGCCGCCGCCAAATCTTCCAGCAACCGGTCGATTTCAGCGGACGTGAGCGGATCTTCCGCCTTGACCGCGTGCTTGCACGCGGCTTGCGCCAGCCGCACCAGGTCGAGCCGGGACGCCGTTCCCCCGGAATTTTGGCGCAGATCATCCAAAATATCGCGCAACAGGCCGGCCAAATTCTCCCGGGGAAACCCCGATGGCATGGCCGTGACCAGCACCGTGTTGCCGCCAAACGGCTCAAGGCCGAACCCGAGCCGGGTGAACGCCTCCAGGCTCTGGCGCAGTAGCGCGGCATCCGCCGGCGCCAGATCAACGGTCACCTGAAACAGCAACGGCTGTGACGGCACGGGCTCGCCTTCGGCCCGACGCAGCAGCCGTTCAAACAGGATGCGCTCATGGGCGGCGTGCTGGTCCAGCAACACCAGACCATGGGGCCCTTCGGCCACCAGATACAACTGGCGGAAGCTGCCCAGCACCCGCAAGGCACGAATTTCGGCGCGGGTGGCGCTGGACGGCGAGACGCCGGCCAACGGCACATGAGCCGGCACCGCCCCCCCGGCCCCGGACGGCGGCGGAGAAGGCGGTGACGCGGCAGCGGGGCAGGCACCGCCATCGGCAGTCCCCACGCCGCTCAAGGCGCGAATCAGCGGGCGTGGCGGCAGGACCGGCATCGCGGGCGTGGGGAACGGCAGCGGCGCCTGCTGGGGCGGCGGGGACAGCGTCAACGGCGGCGGCGCGGGCCGGAGCGGTACCGCCACCGGCTCCGCCGCCAGGGCGCGCAAGGCGCGGCGCACGGCGGCCGCCACCACCTGGCCGACCATCATGCCCTCACGGAAACGCACCTCGCGCTTGGCCGGATGCACATTCACATCCACCCGTTCGGGCGCCAGGTCAAGATAAAGCACGGCCGGCGGATACCGCCCCTTCATCACCAGGGTCTGATAGGCGTCCCGCAAGCCGCCGTAAATGCTTTCCGCCGCGGCCGGCCGGCCGTTGACAAAAAACCGCTGTTCCCGGCGACTGGCCCGGGTCAGTCCCGGCCGGGCGGTGAACCCGGACACGCGAATGCCGCCCTCTTCATAGTCAATGGGAATCATGGCGGCGTAGGTGTCGCGCCCAAGCAGCAAGGCCACGCGCGCCGCCACCTCCGTCCCCGCCGGCGCCTCGATCACGGACTTCTCATCTTGAACCAGTTCAAAACCGACGTCCGGATGGGCCAGGGCCTGCAGCAGCACGGTCTCCAGCAGGTGTTCGGCCTCGGTGGCCGCGCTGCGCAGAAATTTCCGGCGGCCGGGGACATTGTAGAACAGCTGGCCAACCCGCACGCTGGTGCCGGGAGCGCCGCCCCAGTCGCGGACATCGCGCAGCACCCCGCCCTCGATCCACAGCTCACTCCCGGCCAAATCTTCCGCCCGCCGGGTCTGCAGATGAAACCGGCTGACCGACGCGATGCTGGGCACCGCTTCACCGCGGAACCCGAGCGTGGCAATGTGCTCAATGTCCGCCGCGGCGCGGATTTTGCTGGTGGCGTGCGCTTCCAAACACAGCAGGGCATCATCGCGGTCCATGCCGCACCCGTCATCGAGCACCTGCACCAGGGAACGGCCGCCGTCGCGCGCCGTGATCCGAATCCGGCGCGCGCCGGCGTCGAGCGCATTCTCCACCAGCTCTTTCACCACCGATGCCGGCCGCTCAACCACCTCGCCCGCCGCGATGCGGTTGGCGATCTCAGCCGGCAAAATGCGGATCATGCTCATAACACGTAAACGTTCGGATTCACCACGAAGTCACGAAGAGCACGAAGATCAATCGAAGATATTTTTTTGAGCTGGGTTTGCCATTGAAACTCTTCGATCACACTTCGCGTCCTTCGCGCCTTCGTGGTGAAGGATTTAAGGTTACTGGTGCTAGGGCGCCACGGCGTCGGAGGGCGGCGGCGGCAGACGCCGGGCCATTTCAGGGGTCACCGGCGCGATCCGCTGGATTTGCGGTTTGAGGAAACGTTCCTGTTTTTTCGGCGAAATCGCCAACACAATGTCGCCGTACGTGTTGACCTCGACCCGCATGCCGTAATGCTTGGTGCCGTCCGTGAGGAGCACTTCCGTGTCCCGCACCCACAGGCGGACCGTTTCCGCCTTCGTCCGGCCACGCGTGATCTGAACCGTATGTTTTTCCCGTGCCCCGGCACCTCCCAGTGGATGAACCACCTTGAGCTCATAATCGCCCTCGGGCAATCCGGAAATGACCAGGGGCTGGGACTGGCGCGACACCTCGTCACCCGCCGCCGTCCGGCCCATGAAGGTGTCACCGACAAACACATCGCACCCATCGGGCACCGACGTGACCGACAAGCTGCCCAACTTGCTCTTCAAGATCACATTGACTTGTTCCGGCCGCGACTCACTGGCCTGCGCCTTGACCTTGACCGGCTCATACCCGTCCGCGGCAATGCGGAGTTCGCACACAAACGGCGGCAACTGCCCGGGAGCCAGCAGAAGCGGCGTCTGCCCCAACACCCGGGCGCCAAAGCGGACGCTGGCGCCAATGGGATCGGAAGTGATGCGAACCGTGCCGGGAAGCTGACGCAACTCGTACGGGCGGTCCGGCAGGGCCAGGGGCGCCTGGATCTGGCGGGTCAACTCCTCGTAACCGGGCAAGGTCAGGGTAATGGTGTGGCGGCCGGGCGTCAGATTGCGCAGAAAGGCCGGGGTAACCCCGCGCGGCTCGCCATCCACGCTCACGGTGGCGCCGACCGGTTCACTGGCCACCACCGCCATCAGCGGCGGCGCCTGGTCGTCCGCGGGAGCGATGGTGCCTGCGGGCACGGCGTCAGCGGCCGCCGGCGCGGCCGGCGGGGGCGGGGTTTCCGGAATCACGGCGGGAACCGGGGACGCTTCCGGGGCCACCGGGGGGGTCGCCACCGGACCGGACGCCGGCGCGGGCGTCACAGCCGCCGGGGCCAGTTGCCGGGCTCCCGGGCCCCACGCAAACCACCATCCACCCGCCCCGGCCAAAGCCAAAAGCAGAACCACGACCAGCGCTTTCACCCAAGTCGCACTCCCGCCTGCGGCGGCATCCGGCGTCTCGCCCGGCGCCACCGAAGCCACGGGCTCCGTCACCTCGTCACCCGTCATCACCAGCAGGACGTAATTGCCGATCCCCACATGGTCGCCCGCCTTGAGCGGACGCAGGTCCGTGATCTTTTGCCCGTTGACACGCACCCCGTTGGTGCTGTGCAAGTCTTCAATCACCAGCACGCCGCCTTCAACGGCAATCGCGCAGTGGCGCCGGGACACCCCGTCGGTCAGCACCAAGTCGTTTTCCGCGTCCCGGCCGATGGTGAACCGGGGCTTGGCAAGCTCAAAAAGGTGTCCCTGCTGGGGACCGTTGAGGACGCGCAATTTCATACTGAATCACCCTCCATAAGTATCCGCTCAATATTACGCCACCACCCCCGAAAACAATCGCGTCAGTGGAAGCGCTGGTAGTCAATGCCCAGGTTGCGGATCTTGTACTGAATGATGCGCTTGGTCAGCCCGAGCCGCCGGGCGGCCTCCGACTGATTCCCCCGGCTGTCCTTGAGCGCGTCGGTGATCAGTTCCGCCTCAAACCCGCGCACCAGGGTCATGAAGTCGCCCCGCGTTTCCTGGCGCGCCGCATAACGGTTGAGCTGCAGGGACGGCGGCAGATGATGGCCGTGAATGACCCCGGCATCGGCCAACAGCACGGCGCGCTCCAATACATTTTCCAGCTCGCGGACATTGCCCGGCCAATGGTAGGAGGTGAGCATGTCAATCGCCGGCGTGTCCATGCGGGTGATCTCGCGCCCCATGGCGTGCGAAAACGACTGGCAGAAAAAATCCGCCAGCAACATGATGTCCGCCTTGCCACGTTCGCGCAGGGGCGGCAGGTTGATGGGAAACACATGCAGGCGATAGAACAGGTCGGCGCGGAACGTCCCCGCCTGCACCGCCGCTTCCAAATCACGGTTGGTGGCGGTGATGATGCGGGCCTTGAAACGCAGGGTGGTGTTGCCGCCGACGCGTTCAAACTCACGGTTTTGCAGCACGCGCAGCAGCCGGGTCTGGGCGGCCAGGGGCAACTCGCCGATCTCGTCCAGAAACACCGTGCCCTCACCCGCGCGCTCCAACACCCCGGCCCGCCGCTGCAGGGCGCCGGTGAACGCCCCCTTTTCATGGCCGAACAACTCGCTTTCCAACAGGCTCTCGGGAATGGCACCGCAATTGACTTCCACAAACGGGTGATTGGCCCGCGGACTGAGCTGGTGAATCACCTCCGCCGCCACCCCCTTGCCGGTGCCCGTCTCGCCGGTCAGCAGCACCGTGGTCGAGGTCCCCGCCACCTTGGAGATCAGTTTCTGCACCTCCATGACCAGATTGGACTTGCCGATCAGCTTGGAAAACGCGCCGCCGGGTTCGCGGGCCCGCTGAAACAGCGTCAACCGGTCTTCCAACCGCCGCCGCTGGACGAACGGCGCCAGCAGCACCGTCACCTCTTGCAGGAACGCCAATTCCTGGTCGGCGTCCCGGATCAGGGCCTGGCGCTTGTCCACCGACAGGGTGCCCACCCGCACGTCGCCGCACCGGATTGGCACACAGAAAAAGGACAACGGCTCACGCCCCGCCGTCCCCGCCCCGCCCCGGCGCAGTCCGGAACGGTCCAAAAACCGCGGGTCGCTCGCCACGTCCGGCACATACAACGGCTGCCCCTCGGCAAACACCGTGCCGGTGATCCCCTCGCCGGGCCGGTACCGCATCTTGCCGGAGCTGGCCGCGGAAATGCCGCTGACCGTGATCGCCGCCTGCAACTCACTGCCATCCTCGTTCATTAGGGCGATCACCCCGCGGGACATGGCACATTTTTGCGCCAACCACTCCAAAACCTGCGGCAACGCCGCCCCCAGGTCCTCCGCCGGCGCCAAATGCAGCGCAATCTTGGCCAGCAGGGCCAGTTGCTCCGGTGAAAACCGGGTTTCGACCTGTTCCGCCGCTGTTTTCGCGTCCATCGGTATCCAGCCTCCCGTGGCGGCCGCCATTGTCATTATCCCCGCCGCCGCGCGGCAACCCGCGCACCCCAAACAACGACGAGACGTGATCAGAACAAAAACGTACCACTTGCCGGCCAAAAGACAACTCCGCCCCGCCAATCGCCGCCTTCATAACCAACTTAAATATTCTTTAATTATTTAAAACAAATATATTATGAACTAAAAAAAGCTCATGGCACAGACACTGCTAACATCCATACCCATGAAGCCGGACCGTCCGGCGGCCCCGAGTGATTCACCACCCTGCATCCATAACCATCAGGAGAGACCCGCCATGAACCGTAAACTGCAACGCTCCATCGCCCGCGCCGCCCTGGCCCCCGCCCTGTTCCTGGGCGCTCTGGGCCTGGCCGCCCACGCCGAAGAGGCCGCCGCCCCGGGCCTCACTCTCGCCCCCACCGCCACCTCCGAGGCGCCCGCCGCCCCCGCCCTGGCCAAGGACGAACCGTTCCCGGTGGCGTTCAACACCACGGCCGACGTGGTCAGCCGCTACGTCTGGCGCGGCATCCTGCAAAACCCCGATGCCGCCGTTCAGCCCAGCGCCACCGCCTCCTGGAAGGGCTTGAGCCTGAATGTGTGGGGCAATTACGCCACCAGCGACTGGGGCGCCAACCGGGAGAATAACTTCTCCGAGGTGGATTACACCGGGTCCTATAACTATGTCTTCGCCGACCTGCCCGTGGTCAAAAGCCTGTCCCTGACCGGCGGCTTCATCTGGTACGCCTTCCCCAACAATCCGGTCTGCAACAACACCAAGGAGTTCTTCGCCACCGTCGCCCTGCCCGACCTCTGGCTCACCCCCGCCGTCAGCGCCTATTACGATGTGGATGAGGCGGATGGCTGGTACCTCAACGCCGGCGTCGGACACACCTTCCAGTTGATTGACAAGGTCAGCCTCAACCTCGGCGCCAGTGTCGGCTGGAACGACGGCAACGAAAGCCAGTTCTATTATGGCGTCGACCAAAGCGGCTTCGCCGATCTCGGTCTGGGCGCCACGGTGAACTACAACATCACCGACACCCTGGTCGCCTCGGTGTACTACAAATACTCCTACATCTTGGACAACGACCTGCGCGAAGCCGCCAACAGCTGGCAGAGCGGTGACCAGTCCGTGTTCGGCGCCCGCCTCTCCTATTCGTTCTAAGCGCATCCCGCACAACCCGCCACCCCGGCCCCGGCCGCGCGCCCCACCCCCTCGGCGCGGCCGGGGCCTCTTTTTTCAGGGTTCAGGGGGAACGCTTGTCCCCCGCCGTTTTCCCTGTCCCCCCCCGCCCCCTGAACCATGAAAAAATAATGTCAACCCCCGTCTTGCAGCCGCCGATCCCCGTGCTATTTTACGAATCTGTTTTCACCCGCTTGGGGCATTAGCTCAGTTGGCTAGAGCGCCTGCATGGCATGCAGGAGGTCATCGGTTCGAGCCCGATATGCTCCACCATCCCATTCGATAGTCTAACCGCCGGGCCGCCGGTGTAGACTATCTCAAGACCGCCATCCTCTAAAGGGGTGGCGGTTTTTATTTGGAGTTGATAGAACCGGCGGAGCGCCTCGGGGTCGTTTTCTAGTTGGCACACTTCCTTGGACACGCCGGGAAGTGCCCTGGCGTATTCAATGGCGGCGTCATAGGGGCAGTCCTTACCACCGGCGCGCAGGGTGAGCAGTTCGATCCGGGCTTTGACGTTGGCTTGTTCCTGGGTGCATTCGCCAAAACTGATGTTCCATTCCGCCGCGTTGGCTTTGGTAATAACTCCGTCCGTCATGGCGCGGGTAAGGTTCGCGCGGGTCCGGGCCAGCGCATCGGCTTTCCGCCTGAGTTCGGCTATCTCCGGAGTGGTCTGCTGCATGGCTGTTGCCTTGCGCTTTTGCAGGGCGGCTACAACTTTCGCCACGGATTCCGGGGTGTAGGTGGCTTCCTTGACGGCCTGGAAGGCCAGCGCTTCCATGGTGTCGGCCTTTACCCGGTTGTGGCACGTGGGAGTATT
Source organism: uncultured Lentisphaerota bacterium (assembly GCA_903896595.1). Lineage (GTDB taxonomy): Bacteria > Verrucomicrobiota > Lentisphaeria > Oligosphaerales > CAITYL01 > CAITYL01. Next base: position 49,523 of record CAITYL010000170.1, on the reverse strand, counting down.
GCCGCACTGGTAATAGGTGTACTGTTTGCCGCCCCTGCCCCTGGATGAGTATGGGGACATAACGGAACCGCACTTCCAACAGCGGATCACTCCGGCCAGCAGGTAGAGACGCGCCTTCTGCGCATTGGGCCGGGGGGCGTGTTTTTCGGCGGGCAGGCGCGATTGCACGGCGTCCCATAGGGTGCGGGTGATAAGCGGCTCCTGTTTGCCCCGGTAGGTTTCCTTGCCACAGGGGATCATGCCGATATAGACGGGATTCCGGGCCATTTCGTAGCAGCGAGACCGGGGGCGGCCTACGGCCTTGACGGCGGCGGCGATGCCCTGCCCGGACGCGAACGCCTCAAACATGGCGCGGATGGCGGGGGCGGTGGCAGGGTCAACCACCAGCATGTTATCGCGCTTGCCCCGGCGCAGATAGCCGGGGGGGACGTTGCCAGCGGTCCAGCCCCCGCCCTCGGCAATGGCGCGGGTCTTCATGGAGATCCTTTCCGAAATCATTTCCCGTTCCCATTGGCTGACGGCGGAGAGGACGAACAACACCATCCGGCCGCCGGGGGTGGTGGTGTCGATGCCCTGGGCCTGCACGACCAAGCCCTTGCCGGCGGATTCCAATAGCTTGACGATCTTGCAAAGGTCGGAGACGGAGCGGCCCAGCCGGTCGAGGTGGCGGACGACGAGCACATCCCAGTCCGGGGCGCCCGCTTCCAGGTCCGCCAGGATGCGGCGGTAACCGGGGCGGTTGTCGGTGGCGCCGGAAAACAGTTCGTCGATGACGGGTTCCGCGAAGGTGGCGGCGGGGTCGCGGCAGAGCACCCCGGCCCGGCAGTCGCGGGCCTGGTCCGCCACGGTGGTTTCGCTGGCGCCGAAGCTGGATCCCTTGGGGGAGACGCGGGAGTAGATTAGATAGCGCATGGGGTCACTACTCTCCGGCGGCCGGTGCCGGGGTTTTCGATTTTGCGGCCGCGTCTTTTTCTCCATCAAAACAACCCTTGACGATGAGGACGACTGTTGCCAATATCCAACCGTAAAAGTAGGCTTCGCGCAGTTGCGCGGTAAAAGTGGCAATATTTTCGCCATCTAAGTCCAAGCCAGGCATTTTATTTACCATCCAGATCACGCCCATTATCAGCCATACAGTCGCAATAATCCATGGCAAGGCGGCGGACGCCAGCGACTTCGGCGGACGCCCGGCCATGTATCGAAAGACCGGATAAGCGGCAAGCCCGAACAGGATGTGCAGAAACAACATATAACTACCCTTATTATTCGTGATTGACGGCGAGGCAGCCACCGCGCGCCGGTTTGTGTTGCGGATGGGGTGGATGTATGATGGCAGGAAGGCGTGGCAATTTATCGATGCGGCCCAGAGTTGCCGCTCCTGCGTTTCGGGTTCCGTTCCGGCAGGAGACGTAAAAACGGCCGGTGGCGGCCAGAGATGTAACCGTGTCGCTCTTCCGTAAACTCCCACTCCTTTCCGTTCCATTTTATCCAGTTGGCGCCGTCTTTGGTATCCCTGAAAATTACCTCATACCTGTATTCTGAACCAGAAGGACAGACAGATGTCACGATACATGCACGAAGACCCACCTGTACGGGCATACCTGGTTGCAAGGGACAAGGCTTATCGGAGTGATCCATTGCTTTCCTCTCTTGAGTTTCCATCAATCATGTTGCCGTCAGACCAGTGCATCTGCTTTTTAAAACATCTGAAGACCATGCTTGAACAGGAACCGCTAGGGTTTGATTTTAACCATCCGCGCGTCCGGGCACGCTTTATTGGGGGTATCAGGCCCATCATGTCCGGGATGCCGTACATAGTCAGCACGTTGCCGCGTTATGGATGGGATAAGCTTACCCCTTCCCTATTCGTCTATAACGAGAAGCTTGAAGACTTCGTGCTGTCGAACGATCCGGACGCGCTCGGCAGGAAGTGACGGGGTTATTTGGCGGTTGTGGCAGTTAAAATTAAATCTCTGTTCCCCCCCCCCCCCCCCCATAAAAACCGCCGAAACGAGGTATACGGCGGTTTCGCTGAGCCATAGTTTCCAGCCTATCCGGTGTTGGATACCACATCTGCATCCCGGATGAGTTCCGCGCGGGCTTCCTTGGCTTTGCGCGCGGCGGCGCGGGCGGCCTGGTAGATGTCGGCTTGGTCATCCGGATCGGCGGCGCGGTAATGGGCGATTAGGCGTTGCTCAGCGTCGGACAGGCCGACCACGCCGGGGGCGACCGGGGCGGCTGCCTGCGCTGGCACTCCGGGGCGCTGGGATAGTGGCAGGTACCGGGGATCGCCGATAGGTAGCCATTCCTTTATACGCTCGTACAGCCGCTCGTAAACATCCATCGAAATTGAGCACAGGGGCTTCTTTTTTCCCTTTCCAAGCCACCGCCCGGGATATGGCGCCGCTACGTCAATCCCGGCCGCAAGCTCCCGCTGGCTTCCGGCGCGGTCTACCGCTCGCCTGATTGCCTCCTGGATAGGAGAATCAATCACGATTGACGTTAAAAGTGTGCTTGGCTTATCCACTTTAAAAATTTTCTTTTGACACAACTTGCGCATTGTAACAGCGGTGCTACATTTCTTCCTGTAACCACAAAACACCGTAACAAAGGATACACCCATGAAGCAACTTTGGCAAGTTCGTGTCACCCGCGCCGTCTATAGGGCGCTCCGGTTTCGTGCTCTTGAAGAGGAAAAACCAGCTTCAGCGCTGGCAACCGAGATTCTGGGAAAGGCGCTTGGCGTCCCCAAGGCCAGCCAGAAACAAGCCCCCGCTCGGACGGCCCATAGCTAAAAAAAATTTACTCGCGATGTAATATCGATGTTACACACGATCGTTTAGCGAAACAAAAAGGAGACGGGCGGGATGAGCATCGAACGGGTGATTGAACTGATGAAGATGGAACGGGATTGCGTTTCGCACGGCGAGCGCCGGCGGGATGCAGCCCTGGAGTTGCTGGCGATGTTCAACGGGGTGTCGGTCGGAGAGACGGCCGCGTTGCTTGAACAGGCCACCCGAATTCTCTACCGCTCGGCCAACCCGTTGTCGGTCGGTTCGGCGATGGAGGTCGTCAAGGCTTCGGATGCTCAACCGCCAACTTCTTGGCAACCGCTTCAAGTAACTGTTGTTGTTCCCGCAGTTCTGCCCCAATCTCCGCCAGAGATTCAAGCAGATCCATCCAAAGCTCATCCTGAGATGGAGTCTGGATGTCGTTCCGGCGAATCTGAAAGCTGCGTTCCCGTAGACGCCTAACGGCTTTCTCGATAGCTGACATGGCTTTGGTTCCCGTGGCGTGTCCCTGCCTACCAGGGCCGCCACGGGAGCCACTATAAACCGACAAAAAGGAGACGGGCGGGATGAAGAAAAACAACAAACCAATGGCGCTCTGCGGAATGGGGAAGCCGACGACCAAAGAGAAGGCGGAAGCGCGCGCCATCGAAGCGCGTAACTTCCGCCTTGATGTGATGCGGGTTGCGGTGTCCGCAGTATCAACCGACAGGTCCTATCTCAATCCCGCAGCGGTGAAGGACATGTTTGAGATGATGATCAGCGCCTTACGGGTGCCGCCTCAATCTCCGCGCTGATCTTTTTCAACTCTTCATAGACGGAACGGAGCACTTCCACCGGGTCCGCCGCCGAATCGAACGAGACTTTCGCCTTGGTGATTTCAACGGCATCCGACTTGGCGTCTCGCAGCATTCCTTGATCTATCATGACCTTGGTTCATCGGGGCTCCGGCTGGTGATTCAGCCGACCCCGAGGGCCAACTATAACCCAGGAACGAAAGGAGCGGCCCATGAAAACCAAGAAGAACGACCATCAGGCGGACGCCGCAAGCACACGGACGGTCCTGGACGCGGTGAACGCCCTGGAACTGGCGCTGGCGTGGCACGGGCATGCGTGGACACGCGACCAGTTGATTGTTTACCAGCGGGCGGTGCGGATCATGATTTCCCGCGAGGCTGGCGGTCTTAAGCCGGCCACGTGCCTGATCCATGCGAATGGACAGGCGGCCGCCGAGGTGGCGGGGGCGCTGCACATGATGGCCCATATCCTGGCGGCAGAACACCGGCATGAGTGGATGCCGAAGGAACAGGCGCTGTACGAGAAGGCGATTGCCATCCTAAAGCGAACCACAGGGGCGGCCACATGAAAGAGCAACCCAAAATCATGATCGACCTGACGGACGCGGCGGCCGAGTTCCTGGCCGACCGGATTCTCCAGCGGTTCATGGACGCGGCCGGCGCCGCCCCGGCGCCCACGGCCAAGACGAGGAAGCGCAAGGCGGAAACACCCGCCAGCAAATAACCTGCCGGCGGCCGGTCCGGCGGCCGTCAATCCAACCCCGCTTCTACTTCATCTTTACGGGGAATGGATCCGGAAGTTCTTCCAGAGTTCAAAAAAGGAGACGAGGATCATGGCGAAGACACTGCATCGACTGACGGCGGCGCAAACGATCATGCTCGCGGACTGGATGGCCAACCAGGACCCAGCCGTCATGGCGGAGAAGCGGCCGGCGGCGGTGGCGAATTGGGCGGATACGGACCTTGGGTTCGCTGTCTCGGCCTGCACAGTGAAATGGGTGGCGAAGCAGCGCGGGATTCCGCTGAAGCGGTTGCGGCCGCCGGCGCCGGAGAAGATTGATGTGTCGGAGGCGCTGCGGGAGTTGGCGCGGGCGTTGGTGGATACAATCCGGGCGATTAACTCGACGCCTGGCGACTTTTTGTTGCGGCTGGCGGGGGAGGCGCCGCGCGCGGCCCGGCCGGCGCCGGTGGTGTTGTCGCGATTCACTCCCACCATGGAGATGGACGCGAACCATGCGAGTTTCATCCCGGGGGAGCCTGCATGCACTCCCATTCCGGCGACGGCGGAAGCGGCCGGAGGGATGGGGTGAGTGCATGAACATCTGCCAAGAAATCCTGGCCGCGTTCTTTTGCTTGGTGTTGGCCATCCTGGCTATTTGGGGCTTGGAAGCCCTATCGCGGGGGTTGTGGCGGTGGACGGGGCGGATCGTCCCGGCGGCCCCGTCCGGGCAACTGGCGGATGCATTGATGGGCGGGAAGGCAATCAAGGAAAGGAATCGACCATGAACATTATGACCCTGAAAAGAATGCTCGGAATGGATCCCCGGAACGCGCCGTTCCGGCCGAAGGCGCGGCCCCGGAAGCCGTATCCAGCCAGCCTATATCAAAGAATCAGGATGTGCCCAGGCGGCCGGCATGCGTGGTTCGACAGCTCGGTCGGCCCAGTGCGGAAGGAGTTGGCGCAACCATGAAGCTGACACCCATCAACGAATTCGCCAAGATTATTCCAGCCAGCAGCGGCCAGCAGGTGCTGTTTTTTCTGGACTACTACCCCAAAGATGACTCCGAGGACAAAGAAAGCAATACGGCAATCGAGGCGACAATCCGCTGCATGGCGACTTTCGAGGAAATGCAGTTTGAGGTGAATCTCAACTTCTACAAAAGGCTCGCAGCAATCTCTGCGTTTAACAAACTTGATGATGAGTCTGCCGACAGGGTGATCAATCAGGTAATTGGCGACTTATCTCGGGTTGTGATCGTGTAATCTCCGGCCGGGCGGTCCCGGCCGGCGCATAAACCATCCGCCAATCAGGCGGAAGAAAAAGAGGAAAAAAGGATGGCAGAAAACAGGAACCAAACCGCAGAGGTGGACGCCGTTCGGATGGACGCGCTGGATGAGATGCGCGGGCTCCAGAACGGACAGTTTGCCTACAACGCCAGCGCCGAACTCCAGAAGGTGCTCAAGGCCGTTCGCGAGACGGGCAAGGAAGGTGTGCTCAAGATCGCCATCAAGGTGGTCCCCAGACCGAAGCTCGGCTTGGGCGCCGTGGAACTGATCGGGGAGGTTGACGGCAAGGCGCCGAGGCCCGATCCCGAAAGCGTGGTCCGCTTCATCAACGAAAAAGACGAACTGGTCAAGGACGACCCGCGCCAGCAGCATTTCACGTTTGCCGAACCGCCAGGCCGGCACCCGGCGGAACTGTAACCCAACCCCAACCATCAAAAAAAGAAAACGCACACCATGAGCGAAAAAGAACAAATCATCAACGCATCCGGCTCCAAGGAACTGGCGGCGTACGCGGTCAAGCTCGGTCAGGAATCGCGGCAACTCGACCGGGCGGTGCTCCGCCCCAGCATCAACGAAACCCAGTTGGCGCTGATTCCCCAGGGGCTGGAACTCAAGGACCTGACCGCCTACGAGCGCCAGGTTCCGGCGCGGAAGTCGGGGCAAATCCAGCTCTCCACGATCCCGTCGTTCATCTCCCTGGTGAACGAACAGAAGACCGCCGCATCCCGGATGTTCGCCAAGATTAGCGAGAGGGTCGGCGAACCCAGCACCATCTCATGCACGTTCAATTTCCACGAAGCCGGCGCGGGCGCCGCGGGGTGGCAGGACTACCAGGCGGTTCTCCAGTTAACCCCTTCCGTCAAGTTTGGGACGTGGACGACAGTCTCCGGGGAGCTTCACGAGCAGGAGCCGTTCGCCGAGTTCCTGAAGGACAACCGGCTGGACATCATTGACCCGTCCGGGGCCGACATCCTGAAGCTGGTAATGGACCTGGAAATGACCAGCGAGGCGCGGGCGGTCGGAAAGACGCCGACGAACGCGGGCATGGTGCTGTCCTTCGAGGACAAGACCAAGGCGAACTTGACCATCCCCGACAAGATCCGTTTGGCAATCCCCCTGTTCAAGGGAGCGGAACGCACTCTTGTTGAGGCGGAATTCCGGGTCCGGCTGGCTGGCGGGAAAATCCTTTGCGGGGTCCGCCTGCTGGGCGTTGACCAGGCCATCAAGGATGCGCTCGACGCCGTGGTGGCCAAGGTGAGTACGGACACCGGCATTGAGGTTTTCCAGTAACATTTAAAAAATGTATTTGGCCACTGAATGGAATGCACAGCCGAACCGTGATGAACACGGGCCGAAGCAACTAAGGGCAGGCTGCCAAGTCCACACAATGAAAAAAGTCGCACTTGGATCTTGTGGATACTCGTAGCCGTTCCCGGCTGCCGGTTGCACCAGTCGGGTCGCTCCCCGCTGCGTCGAGGCGAAGTAAGCCGGGCGGTCTGTGCATTCCCTTCAGTGGCCAAACATTTTCAATCAACCAAACGCAAGTAGTAAATAAGCGCCCATTCAGATAATGTCCGATCCCTTAACCATCATCAACGCCGATGCCCTGGCAGCCCTGCGCGGGCTGCCAGGGGCGTCGGTCCATTGCGTGGTGACTTCCCCGCCCTATTACGGGCTCCGGGATTACGGCACCGCCAAATGGGCCGGCGGGAACGATCCTTCCTGCACCCACGGGGTCCGGCGGGAGTGGGACGGGGCGAAGCAGACGCAGGGCGCCATGACAGGCCACGCCGCCGCCCGTGACCGCCTGAACCGGACCGTGTGCCAGTCATGCGGCGCTCGGCGGGTGGATGACCAGATCGGGCTGGAGGCGTCGTTTGAACTCTATCTGGCCCGGCTGGTGGAGGTGTTCCGGGAGGTCCGCCGCGTCTTGCGCCCGGACGGGACGCTGTTCGTGAACATGGGGGACAGTTATGCCACCACCGGCGGAACTGGATCCCAAGGAAGGCAAGGACAACGGTACGGGCGGCGTCACACCCAGCGGAACATCCGGCCGGAGGCCGCCGGCGGCGTAAAGCCAAAGGATCTGATCGGAGCGCCATGGCGGTTGGCGTTCGCATTGCGGGATGACGGGTGGTTCCTGCGGCAGGGAATTATCTGGCACAAGCCAAACCCGATGCCGGAGAGCGTGACGGATCGATTCACCAAAGCGCACGAGGATGTGTTTTTTCTGGCGAAGTCGGCGCGGTACTACTTCGATCAAGACGCGATTCTGGAGCCGTGCAGCAAGAACACTCACGCTCGGCTATCGCAGGATGTCCAGAACCAGATTGGAAGTGTCCGCGCCAATGGATGCACCAGGACAGGCCGGCCAATGAAAGCAGCTGGACGGAAATTCGATCCTTCTGCAGGAAACAAGAATAATGCCAGTTTCGATTCAGCCCTGGCCATCATGCCGAAGAATCGAAACATGAGAAGTGTCTGGACGATCCCCGCCAAGGCATTCAAGGGCGCCCACTTCGCCACCTTCCCGCCGGCGCTGGTCCGGCCCTGCATCCTGGCCGGGTGTCCGCCCGGGGGTGTGGTCCTGGACCCATTCGGCGGGTCCGGCACTACGGGCATGGTGGCGCTGGAGTTGGGCCGGCGCGCCGTCCTTATCGAACTCAACCCAGATTATTGCCAGATGGCCCAGGCGCGATGTGCGGCCCTGGGGCTGGCGCTTCATTAAAAAAGGAACATGTCATGTTGAACGGATCACGGATCGAGAAGATTGACCGCGTTACCTGCGTCTACCACGATGCGGACTTTGATGGCATCTGCTCGGCCGCCATTGTCAATCACTGGTGCCAGGAACAGAAAATCCCAGTTGACTTTATCGGCGCCGACTACAACCGACTGCCGGCGGACCTGCCAACCGATCACGCGGTAATCATGGTGGACTTCTCTCTTCCGGTTGAGCAGATGCGGAAGCTGCCGTTGCTGGTGTGGATTGACCACCACAAGACGGCGATGGAGGCCGCGGACCAGGCTGGGTTCAATCCGAGCGGCCGGCGGGACACGAAGAAGGCAGGATGCGAACTGACGTGGGAGTTTCTGTTTCCAAACCACGCCATGCCGGATGCGGTCCAACTGTTGGGGCGGTGGGATGTGTGGGACCATGCAAATCCCGAAGTTGAACCATTTCAGTTTGGGATGCGGTCGATGAGAATTAATGGCCCGACTGATGATGAATGGTTTCCTTTATTGCTTGGTGTTTCGTCTGAAGTTAATAAAATTTTATCAAGGGGGCGCGTGGTGTGCTCCCATTTGGATGGAACCTATCGCATTATCGGACGCCTGGCGCATACACTCCCCGAGGGGTGGTTTCTCCCAAGTGGTTCAGAAGTGTCCATGCCATCCATCCCCACGGTGGCGCTCAATGTTCCGGTTCACGGCAGCCCCCAGTTCAAATACTGCCCCCGGCCGGCGGCTCTCCTGGTGGCTTATGGCTACAACGGGACGCAGTGGAAGGTCAGCCTATACGCCGGACCAGACGCCCCCGCTGACCTGGATTGCGGCGCCATCGCCAAGGTGTTCGGGGGTGGCGGCCACAAGGGCGCCGCGGGGTTCCATTGCGACCGCCTGCCATGGGGGATGGCGTAATCATGGATATCAGCACGGCATCATTGTTCTGCGGCGGCGGCGGCGAGATATGCGCCAAGCAATTGGCATTTGATGATCTGGGAATTCCCCAAGAGGCATACACTAGCCTGGCCATCAACCACTGGGACGTGGCCGTTCTGGCCAGCCGCGCCAACTTCCCAAGGTACACGGTATTGCGTGAAGATCTGACCAAGATCACCGCCGATGATTACGGGATCACGCACCTGGATCTGTTGTGGGCGTCGCCGTCCTGCACTCACTTCTCCGTGGCGCGCGGCGGCGTTCCCTGTTCCGACCAGCAGCGCAGTCACGCCGACGAGGTAATCGACCGCTGGCTGGCCATTGCCGACGTTTCCGTGTTCCTCATGGAAAACGTGTCCGAGTTCCGCACCTGGGGACCGCTGTTAACCAAGGACATCACGTACAAGGGCAAGCGGATCGGGGCCGGACGGCCCGACCCGCTCCGCAAAGGTGAGTTCTTCAACCGGTTCGTCGCCCGCCTGCAAAGTCTGGGATACGTCGTTGACCACCGCGTTTTGTGCGCGGCCGATTACGGCGACTGCACCACCCGCAAGCGATTTTTCCTCCAGGCCGTCAAGGACGGCATTTCAATCACCTGGCCAACCCCCACCCATTCAAAGGACGGAAATGGCCTGGCTCGATGGCGGGCCGCAGCGGAAATCATCGACTGGAAGGACAAGGGGCGCTCAATCTTCGGCCGGCGGATTCCGTTAAAACCGAAGACGCTGGCCAGGATCAAGTACGGGCTCATCAAGTACGGCCTGCGCCCGTGGTTGCAGCACATGACCCATACTCAAAGCGCCATGCCCGGCCGCAGTGTCGATCAACCATGCCCCACCATCACCACCGCCCGCGGCGGTGAACTGGCCCTGGCGGAACCGTGCATCATCAAGGCATACGGCGGCGGCAACACATCACCCGCCAGCGACATCAAGCAGCCATTGCCAACCGTGACTGCCGTAGACCACAACTGGCTGTGCGAACCCTATCTGGTCGCCCTGCGCGGAACCAATCAACGCCAGGTGGAGACAACTGCCACCCCGGTAGCGGAACCGATTCCGACCGTTTCCGCCGGCGGCCGGCATGCATGGTTGGCCCAGCCATTCCTGACCGAGTATCACACCGGATCTGATTCAGCCAGGCGAAACCGCCCCATGGCAACGCCACTCCCAACCGCAGACACCAGCAACCGATTCGGCCTGGTTCAGCCATTCCTAACCGAATACTACGGCACGGCGACGGCATCCACACTGAAAGACCCGCTGCTGACGGTGACGGCCAAGGAACGTCATGCGGTTGTTCAGCCAACCCTATTCGCAGCGGCATCATCCAGCTTCCCCATGGTCCGGACGGAAGCCGACATCGAGGCATTGGACATGACCACCCCTTTCCTGATTGAGTTCGAAGGGGAAACCTACTTGGTCGATGTCCTATACCGCCTACTCAAGCCGGAAGAACTGGCGGCCGCCATGGGTTTCCCAAGCTGGTACCAGTTCTCGGGGAATGGCCGGCCCTTGAGCAAGGAAGATTCTGTTCGGCTGATTGGAAATGCCTGCCCGGTACAGACCACAAGGGCAATTATCCGTGAGGTTGTGGCGAAACGCCCACTCATCTTCCACAGAAAGGCGGCATGATTATGAGCCAGCAAACGAAAACACCCACTCGCCGCCGCTTCGTCCGCACCTTCAAGCCGCAGTTCGCCCCAGCCGTGCGCGCTGGAACCAAGCGGCAGACCATCAGGCCGTGGCCCAAGCGTGTCCCGCTTCCCGGAGACATCATTGATTGCCGCATGTGGACCGGGAGGCCGTACAACTCTCCCCAGGAGAAGCTGGGAGACCACGAAATAACAGAAGCGCGCGGATGCACCATCTATGGCGACTATGTAAAAGTCTTTTATCGAGACGGATTCGAGTGTTTGATGGATGATTCAAAACTGAATGAGTTCGCCGCCGCTGACGGATTCCCCGACTGGGACACTATGCGCAACTGGTTCTCGAATGAACATGGCCTGCCGTTTCCCGGAGTGCTCATCAAGTGGTAGGCGGATGAGGCTCCCCGACATATCGGGGAGGAGTCGGTGAATGTTCGGAGAGGTTTCAATAAAAAGAGGGAATTCGATGATTGTCGCGGCGCAACAGGACAGGTTGAACACGGGCCGGGTGCGGACCGGCCTTTACGGGACAACGGATGACCGGGGGTTCCAGGGGTTGTACCGGGTCCGCCTGGATGGCGACTGGTACCGCATCCTGGCCGATCCGGGCGATGAAACTGGGTGGGGCCATGTCTCGGTATCCCCCGAGAGCCGGAAGGCGCCGCCGTCGTGGCGGATCATGTGCGAAATCCGCCGGATGTTCTGGGGGGAATCGGGCTGGGTGACGCAGTTCCACCCGCCGGCAGAGGAATACGTCAACAACACCCCGACCTGCCTGCACCTATGGCAATACGTGGGGGTGGGGGCGTTCCCGACGCCCGACGCCCTCATGGTGGGGGTGAAGGGGATGAATGCAGACATAATCAAGAAACTAACGTCGGCGGACCGCCGCGCGCTCCTGGCGGAGCACTTGGCATGAAGCGCGGGTACATCAAACTTTGGCGCATGCTAAAGGACAGCTCCTGCTGGACCGGGTACAAGTTCGATCCTGGCCACGCCTGGGTTGATCTTTTGTTGATGGCGGCCCGGAAGGAGCACTACACCCGGGTCAGGAGCATGAACATCCTGGTTCCACGCGGATACGTGGTGGCCGGGTCCGAGTTCCTGGCCGCCCGGTGGCGCTGGTCCAGAGGCAAGGTTTCCCGCTTTTTGCAGGAATTGGCGAGGAATGGACAAATAGAGCTAAAAACAGCGCAGAAGATGGGACAGCAAACAGAACAGCATAACGAACATCAAACAGAACAGAAAAAAAAGAGCGCAATTACCTGCATTTTAATAAGTAAGTGGAATGAGTACCAAGAAGATGGAACAGCAAACGAGACAGCAAAACGGACATCAAACGGGACAGACGATAGAACATCAAACGGACATCAAACGGACATCAAACGGGACACACAAGAGAATGGATTAGAATTGAATAGAATAGAAGATAATACCCCCCTAAGCCCCCCCATGGGGGGGGTACCCGTGGTTGTTCCCGGTGTTGTTGATGAACCTCCAGTCGAGGAAACAGCCGGGGAAACGGGAACCCGGCGCCGGAGAGCATCGTCACTGACCGGGCTGGACCTGGCCGGGCGAATCGTCCGGGTGGTGCTTGATGGCATGGGGTACAACGGCAAGGATCTGAATGACTGGGGTCTCCAGTTCGACCGGCTGATGAAGGAACGCGGAGAAACAGTCAAGAACCTGGTGGCGTTCTGCACGTGGTACGAAGAGCATCACGGCGATCAATACATGCCTAGGCTAGACAAGCCATGGGACCTGTTCGACAAGTGGGTTGGCCTCTGTCAAGCATCGAAGAGGGACTACTGATGGCTGGAAACTTTGGCCAGAACCGCCCTACCCCGTCGATGTCGCCCAAGGCAGCCGAGTTTATGCGGCGGTGGCGGGCGGCGTTTGGGAAGACCCCCAGGGACTGGGACGACCGCCAGGCGCTGGCGGACGGATCGTCGTCCTGGGCGGACTGGTCCGAGTTCGTTGATGATGGCCGGACCAACATGGCGGCAATCGGGGAAGTGATGGAGACGTTCCAGGAGCCCCCGACCTTCCGGGAGTTCCGCCGGGCCTACTTCTCGCGGGTCAGCCCGGGAAACAGCACGGTCTGCACGTTATGCGCCGGGGTTCGGTACTTGTGGGCGGTCCAGGGCGACGAGTTGATTGATGGGCGAATGGTCCGCCGTTTGATTGGGCCGGGACGGTTCAAGGCCCGTGCCTTGCCGTCTGCGCGGGTCACCACGGTGTATTGCCGGTGTAATCCGAATCTTGGCAAGGGTGGCGGGCATGATGGGCAGAAAATAGGCGCCACGTCGAATTTGGAAGCCGCGGAGTTCCTGGCGGACGAGTGCCGTGTGCTTGGCGGGGATGTTCCGATCTACGGTCGGCTCAAGCCGGGTGCCGTGGTGCCACTGGCCGGCGTAGAGGATGCCGACCGGCTGGCGGAAGAGGCCATGGCGGAAACACAACGGGAGACTTTTTAATGCCACGAGTGAATGACTTGATCCGGGCCCGGCTGCTGGCGGGCGTTCCCGAGCGGTTGCCGGACCTGGAAACACTGCGGCGGACGGAGCGGAGCGCGGAGTTCGCGCGGCTCCGGGAAAACCGGATGGTCCTGGGGGCGTTCCGCCAGGGGCTGCTGGCGGCGCCGGGCCGTCCGCGGCGGGACTACGTGAAAAGCATGATCCGGCGCCTGAAGGCGTATCGGGTGGATCACAACGCGGAACACCTCATGGACGTGGCGAACCTGGCCGAAGTGGAATTCGTGGTTGCTGGGCATGGTGTAGCGGCGGCGGATGAGCATGACCGGCATGCCGAGGTGGTGTCGTGAGCAAGAAGGGGACCATAGAACTGCTCTTGGACGAACAGGAACGACTCGTCGCAGAGAATCGGCGTCTGTCGGCTGAGCTTGTAAAATCCAAACAGGTCCAGAACGGGGAACTTCCGGGGCCGACCCGGACGCATATCCGCAGGATCGAGGCGGAACGAGACACGGCCTTGGCGGAGGGTCATAGGCTGCGGAAAGCACTTGAGGCTATGCAGGCCCTACTCAACTCCAAGCCGGTGTCATTGTGGCAGTGGTGGGGGCAGGAGTGTCGGGCGGGGGGAATAAACTCGGTATATATGGCAATCGAAGCGTTGGCGATGCTGGCGGGGATTGTGTTTGTAGTGGCTAGCGTGGTTGGTGTGTTTTGTGGGGGGGCGTAATGAAATCCCCCCTGGAACTCGCCAGCGAATCGGTCCGCCGACTGAACCCCGGATTGTTTGGTGGGACGGCTGGTTGCTCCGCCACCGCCGGAGACCTGGTAGCGCGGCGCCGGATTGAAGCAGCAGTGGCCGCCCCGCCCGTCACCATCATGACGGATGACCGGGTTGCTCCTGGGACCATGATTGTGGCGCAGAAGAGCGGCGCGACCGGGAAGAAAAAGAAGAAACGGAAGGGGCCGAACCAGACAGAGAAGGCGTACCGCGCGCTGTTCATCGACACCCGGAACGATGTGGCATGGGTCGGGTATGAGGCATTGACGATCCGCACCGAGGCCGGGTTCAAGTACACTGGCGACTGGGCGGTCCGGCGGAAGGACGGGGGAACGGAGATCCATGAATCCAAGGGACCGTGGGAAAGCCGGGACGCCTACATCAGGTGGTGCCAGGCGGCCCAGGAGTGGCCCCAGTTCCGGTTCTACTGGGGCAAGCGGGCGGCAAAGAAGGATGGCGGTGAATGGACGAAGGAGGAACGGAACCATGGCGAATAAACTGGAACTAACAGAGACCGAGGAAAAGGCTATCAGAGACCTTACTTCCTTATCAAAAAAATGGCCTAAAACTCTTTGGCTGTATTCGGCAGGAGGTACGCTACATGTCATGCGTAGCAAACATGGGCAGCATGTATTTACCTCAAGCGGGGGAATTGACCCCGATTACAGCATGGCAACAATCGCCATCGACAACAGTGGAGGTGACTGGTAATGGAAACCATAGAACAAAAAAAGCTGCATATCCTTCAGCACTCACTGGGACTGGATAAATACGGCCAGGGAAACCAATACCGGAATCATTTTTGCACAGGACTAGAAACTGACGATTATGACACATGCCAAACATTGGTTGCTGATGGGTTGATGGAGCGCCGGGAACCGAGCGCGCTTACTGGCGGTGATTACTGCTTCTTGGTTACTCCAAAAGGAGTTGACTTTGTGGCACTCAACTCCCCGCCTCCACCAAAGGTTACGCGCGGACAGCAACGCTATCGGAAATACCGGAGCATGTCAGATTGTTTTGATTCATTCCTTGATTTTTTGTACTGGGACCGGCAACAACAGGAAAAAGAAAGGGTTGGGTACTAAACACATGACGAAGAAGGAGAAAAAATCAACTGCGCCAAAGCGCGGCGGCGCCACCGTCCTGTCTGCCCTGGCGCGCCGGATGTTGACCGTCGCGGCCAACCTGGAATACTACGGAGGGTTTAGCAAGGCGGCAGCCAAGCACTCGCGGGAACTGGCCGGGGCCGCCCGTGTGGTGGCCGGATGGGCAAAGAACATCAGGGCAGAAGAACGTAAGCGGAGGAAAACGGCATGAGCATCATCAAAGGCACGGTGCGTGACATCAAGGGGTACGAGGTCAGTGATGACCATTCCCGCCTGTTCAGAATGGCCCAGGTGGGGTCCGTGGTGTGTCTGGTGGATTGCCACCGGGTTCGCGACGTTGCCCACACGGTGTTCAGCCGCGGGCATTACGTCATTAGCGCGCGGGGAACGATCTATGTGGACGCCACGAACGAGGCTGACTTTTTCTTTCAGTGCCGGAACGAGGGTGTCCGATGGTTGGTGCCGCCGGCGCATTCGGAGTTGTTGGAGGCGGCCGGGCTGCTGATGGGGCTGCTTCGGGAGAACGTCGGAAACAACGACGATTGGCCGATTGAGATCAAGGCGGCTGGGGATGAACTGGGGAATCAGGTGGCAGCTTCATTGGCCGCCAATTTCACCCGCCTTGAGGCCGCAGTGAAGGAAATCAGGAAACTGGGGATGCCATCATGAAGTTCAAATTTGAAACGCAAGTCAATCACAGAACCGGCGAGATTAATCAGGAGGTAATCTCGACCGAGCTACTGACCGGCCATATCACCACTATAGGAAAGTGGATTGCAAAGACCAGGGAAAAGCATTTGAGCGATGCACTGGTATCTCTGGGGTGGTGGCCGCCACTAAACGGGGGTCGCTATAATCGCAGCGTCGATGAAGTTTTGCGTCTGGCCAACAACCAATGGGTTGGAGAGCATTTGAACTGGGGTGAAATCGGATGGTGGATGCTGGAGGTTTTCTTGGAATACGCCGCCAACGAGCACAAGACGTGCCTTCGAGACAACGACATGGGCAGCATTGAAATGTTGTTTGAGGAATGGGTGAGGAACGGGGGGGAAGTTGAAATGAAAAACTGCATAAGCCTGACCGATGACGAGGTTCGCGAACTCAAGGACAGTAAGCGGGGAAGCCTGTTCCGTCCAATGAAGTCACCGCAGATCAAGATTCGTAGAGAGGTGACGAGTGATTGGCCGATACTGCCAATACGTCGTGCCAGTGGAACTTGCAAGGCAATCATCTATCCCACCGGAGCGGTGGCGGTTGCCTTGGACGACGGAAAGACATTAGGGGTAAAGCCTCTTGAGTTCGACTTCATCATTCCTTGGTGCGAAGGGGAAACCATTCTAAATGGGACATACCCGGATTCCCAGTGGATGGTCATTCCCACCGAACAAAGGCAATTATGGGTTCGGGAAACGTGGTTTAATGCATGTGCCGCACCGTATATCGGAACGGAATACAGGGCCGATGGCGGAAGACCTCCAACATGGTGGAATCCACCCCAAAGCATGCCGCGCTGGGCCAGCCGAATGACGATTGGAGTGTTGCGGGCGACCCTGGTCAAGCGGGAGCCGCCGGCGGAATGGACCTGGAAGATTGATGTCACGGCGGAGGTGAAGAATGGGTAAAACGAAAATCGACTACGCCACGAAGGTATGGAACCCGGTGGAGGGTTGCGCGCCCTGCTCACCCGGGTGTGACAACTGCTGGGCCCGCCGGCAGAACTACACCTGGGCATGCCGCCGGGACAAGATTGGCGACCTGGCGCGCCGGGTCAAGGACTGGGATGGATCGTTGGCGGAAACCGGGCGATGGAACGAGCCGTTTTCATGGAAGCGGCCGCAGCGGGTATTCGCCTGTTCAAGAACTGACATCGGTTTGTTTTATCCGGATGCCTGGTTCAATCTGTGTCTCACTATGCGCAACTGCCCAAATCACCGGTTCCTGTTGCTGACCAAGCGGCAATACGGAGTTTATCATCTTTACCACAGCATGAGCAATCAAATTGCGTTCCCGGCAAACGCCTGGCTGGGGGTGACGGTATGCAACCAGGAAGAGGCGGCACAAAAAATCCCGTCGCTTCTCACCCTGCCAAACAAAACACAGCACTGGGTCAGCGTGGAGCCCATGCTCGACTACGTTGATCTTTCCCCATGGCTGCACCCCGCCAAGATTGGCTGGGTGGTCTGCGGGGGCGAGAGCGCGCCGCGCGATAGGGTTAGGCCAATCCATGTCGAATGGGTTCACGACCTGATGGAGCAATGCCAGGCCGCGGGGGTGCCGTTCTACTTCAAGCAGTGGGGGAACCTCACGCATACTTCAGGGGGTGACGTATACCTGGCCAAAAACCATTTTATTCCAACCCTGTTCAGCAAGGAGTACCGCGAACTTCCCGATGCCCTCAAGCTGGAAGGGGAGGCATGAGCAAGATAAACAAGCTTCATGGCGTTTTGTCTATCACCCTTAGATACGGGGGGCGTGACGCATGGGGGTGAGACACGTCTCAACACGGGAGATTTTGGAGGTAGGCCGCGCGCTATTTGAGTTGCGCGGGCTGATTACGGCGGGCGAGGTGGTACCGCCGTGGCCGGTGTCCAGGCGCATGATACCGAACCATATCCTGGTTGAGCGCCTTGACCCAGGCCGGAAAACAGGTTTGCGTGAGACCAAACGCAGCGGTCTATTTCTATCAGCGGAATTCAAGAAAAAATGGAGGGTGAGCGTGATGGGGATTACGAAGTGCGGGGCGGACCGGACGAGCCATGGGAATCGGACCAAGGGTGAATTGGTGATTTTGGTGGTTCCGCCATCCGGCGCGGGAAAGACGTTCCGATGCAGTATTGACCGCAAGAAGTTCAATGGCGCCAGTCTGCGTGAGGCGCTGGAAGTGGTGAAGGGGTATATCGATCATGAGTACGGATGGAACCAGGCCAGCCAGGAGGGGTAATCAAATGACAAAGAAGAACCAAATACAGGAAAACGATCAGTCCGCCGGAAGCGCCCGGTTGCGAAACCTTCGCCATGAGCACTTCTGCCAAGTCTATGCGGGGACCTGCTGGGGAAATTCCAGCCGGGCATACAAGGAAGCGTTCCGGGTCAAGTCAAGCGACGTTGCCAAGGCGAATGGCCCCCGGTTGATGCGGCGGCCGGATGTCAAGGAACGCGTCGCCTATCTGCGGGAACAAAACTACGAGTTGATTAAGATGGACCGGGCGGAGGCGGTCATGCTGTTGGGGGACTTTGCCCGCGCCAGAATACAGGACTTTGTTCAGGCGGACGGCTCGCTGAAGATCCACGGCGTGCCGCATGAGCGGGCTGTCAGGGAAGTGGAGGTGACGGAGACGGTGACCGGCAAGGGGGAGGACAAGGTTCCCCGGCGGGTGACCAAGATCAAGTTGCACAACCCGATTGATGCCATCGCGAACATCGCCAAGATTGCCGACCTCAATGCCCCGGAACGGACGGTGTTGGATGAAAGCGACGGGCTCACGTCCATTTTGAATGCCATTGATGGGAAGTCCCGCGGAATCCCGGTGCCATGACGAAAGCGCCGGCCGAGAAAAGCAGAAGTGCCAAGCTGCTGGAAATCCTTGACGATCCATACAAGCGGCTGAATGCCCTGTATGTGGTCAAAAACAAGGACGCCATGGAAGTGCCGTTCCGAATGAATTGGGCACAGGACCGGTTTTTCCGGGCCATGCACAACCGGAATGTCATCTTAAAGGCGCGGCAGCACGGATTCTCTACCTTCTTCCAATATTTCGAGTTGGACCAATGCGTTTTTAACTCAAATACGTCGGCTGCCATTGTGGCCGATAATATGGACAACGCCAAGGCAATCTTCCGGGACAAGATCAAGTTCGCCTACGAGCGGTTGCCGGACAACATTAGGGCGGCCAGGAAAACAATCAAGGACCGGGATAATGAACTGGCATTCTCGAATGGCAGCCTGATCCGGGTCCGGGTTACCCTGCGCGGTGGCACATACAACCTGCTGCACGTGTCGGAACTGGGGAGAATCGCGGCCGAAGATCCCGAGCGGTCAAAAGAGATCATGACGGGCGCCATGGAGGCGGTTCCCCTCAGCGGGGTGATTGTGGTTGAATCGACCGCCAAGGGGTCCGCTGGTGACTTTTATGACCTATGCCAAAAGGCCCAAGACATACAGAAGAGCGGCCGCCGGCTGACGGCCCTGGACTGGAAGTTCCATTTCTTCCCATGGTTTGAGGAACCGGGATACACCATTGACCCGGCCGGAATTGTGATTACCCAGTTTTACCTGGAGTATTACAAGAAGCTGCGGATGGATCACAAAATAGAATTGACCACTGGTCAAATGGCGTGGTATTTCCTCAAGGCCGCCGGAGCAACTGGCCTGGGGGCTGCGATGGGGCAGGAATATCCATCCACCCCAGAAGAGGCGTTTGCGCAGGCAATCGAGGGCGCCTACTACAGCACGCAATTCGTCTCCGCTGTTGGCCAGGGGCGCATCACCAAGGTTCCCCACGATCCGGCCGTTCAGGTGGACACCTGGTGGGACCTGGGGATTGCCGACTCCATGGACATTTGGTTTACCCAGGATGTCGGGCGAGAGATTCACGTGATTGATTTCTATGAGAATTCAGGAGAGGGGCTGGGACACTATGTGGATGTGTTGCGGGAACGGGAAAAGGAACTCAAGTACCATTATCGCAGCCATAATGCCCCGCATGACATTGAGGCCCGCGAGCTGGGCACGGGCAAGAGCCGCAAGGAGGCCGCTGCGGCGCTTGGTGTCCAGTTCAGTACCGTTCCCGGCCTGACGGTGGAAGACGGCATTGATGCGGTTCGGCGCTTTCTGGCGCTGTGCTGGTTCGATGAGGCTCGTTGCGCCGCCGGATTGAAGTCGCTGCGGGCATACCGCAAGCAATGGAATGAACGCCTGGGGACCTGGGACGCCAAACCGCTACACGACTTGGCCAGCCACGCGGCGGACGCTTTCCGCATGCTGGCCGTTGGCCACCAGTTCCGGGTCGGCGGCGTTGCCCGGCCCGTCCAGCAACCGATTACCGGCCGGGCCTGGAGTTGACGCAGGGACAGTCGGACATAGATTTCAAAAAAGGAGCATGGTATGAAGACACGCTGCAAACCAACGGCCGCCAAGATCAAACAAGTAGCCGAAGAGGATTATGCCGCGTCCATTGAGGGGCTGCCGATTGACGAATGGCAACCCCGGAAGGAAGACATCATTGACCCGAAGCTTCCGGGTAACCTATTGGTGTGGCCGCCGGTGTGTCCCGTGTGTGTTGAAAAGGGCAAGACATGCCCGGCATGCAAGAAGGCGAAGTGCGTCGCGAAGCGAGTGGAGAAGGAACAGGCACAGAAGCTGGAGAAACAGGACGCGGCCCGCTACCGCCGGAATTCCGCTTGGCGGAAAATCACCTTCAAAAAGGACCAGCCATGGGGGAGCAACAAAAAACCCTAGTGTCGTGACGCATAGAAACCACCCTGCCCCGGCCCTCCGCCGTGGCCCTCGGACGCATCAAATCCCCCGCCAAGGCCGCAGCCAGCCGCGCCAATGGCCTTTTGGCTCCGCCCCCTCCCAAACTGCCCCGGTGTGCGGCGTGTGTGGCATCCAGCAAACGGAACTTATAAAATGGAAATGAAAATCAACGGAAAGTGGTATCGCGGATGGGGTGAGGTCATGGCGGCGTATCCGTCTGCTGTGATGGAAAACGGACTGATAACCGGAATGAGGTGGGCTGGTGCATGTGGCGGATGGATAGGTATTCTGGACATCCCCAAAGCCGGAGATAAAGTTATTGGGGTCGGAACCATAAGCGCAGTGGTAATCACAGATATTTCTCTGATTAAAAAATAGGCAAAAACCGCTACTTCGCCCCGGCCCGCCGCCGGGGCTTTTTTTATTACCAACTCCCGCAAGTGCCCCCCATTTGCGGGGGTTCCAACTCCCGCAGTTTGAGATTGCGAATGCTTGCTTTTGCTTGCATAATCACTAGGGCGGCAATTGACTGTGAAAATATTTTTGCGCGCCGGTTAGTGTGACACCAGCATTGGCCGTATTTGTGAAGTATGGCCACAATAGCAGCCGTCAACGACGCCAGGGGGATTCCATCCACGGATGGCCGTCCCGGTGGCTTTGGCGCGGTCCAGATGGGCGGCGGCGGACATGGATTGCTCCGCATCGTCTCCCCGGACCAGCTTGCCGCGGCTGACCGGGAAGCGGAACGGGTAGCCGAAGGCGAGCGCAAGGCCAAGGAATCCGTGACCACGGAACTGGCCGCCTATATCCAGAAGTGTTGGGAAGCGGCCAAGAGCGCCAAAACGGAAGTTGAAGCCCGCATCCTGGACTGCCGCCGGCAGATCAAGGGCGAGTATGATCCGGCAATCCTGGCGCAAATCCGCAAGATGGGCGGCTCCGAGACGTTCCTGAATACCACACTGACGAAGCACGAAGCGTGCAAGTCATGGATTACGGACGTGCTCTTGCCCCCGGACGACAAGCCCTGGGAGATTTCGCCCACGCCCATACCCGACCTGCCCGACGATGCCATCAGGCAGGTGGTGGCCAAGGTTGAGAACTTATACAACCAGGCCGTCCTGGCTGGACAGCAGATGACCCCGGAACAGGCGTTCGCCCTGGCCGGGGAATTACGCGACCTGGCACTGGAGGACATCCAGGAGAAGGCCGCGAAGATCGCCAAGAACGTCGAGAAGCAGATCGAGGACGATCTTCTCGAAGCGCACTATTACGACGTGCTGGCGGACTTCATTGACGACTTCGCGGCGGTTCCGGCCGCCATCATCAAGGGGCCTGTTGTCCGTAATCGCAAGGTAATGACTTGGGAAAACGGAAAATCCGCCGCCAAGGACCGATTGGTCCGCGAGATTGAGCGTGTGGATCCGCTGGACTTCTATCCGTCTCCACACTGCCGGACGGTTGATGATTATTTCCTGATCGAACGGCAACGCCTGACCCGCAAGACGCTTCAGGAATACCGGGGCGTTGATGGCGTAAACATTGCCGAACTGGACAAGGCCCTGGAGGAACACGGAGAAAGCGGATACTCCACCAACCTGGCCGTTGACACCAGTCGCGACCAGGCTGAAGGGCGGAGTTCCGTTCAGCAACAGACGCATTCGGACGTAACCATTGAAACTCTGGAGTTCTGGGGGTCCGTCTCCGGTCAGATGCTGCTCAATTGGGGGTTGAAGGTGGGTGAAGCCACCGCCGAATACGAGATTCAAGCCATTCAGGTTGGCCGGCATGTCATCAAGGCCATGGTCAACCCCGACCCGCTCGGCCGGCGGCCGTACTACGTCGATTCATTCTGCCATGTTCCTGGTTCCCTGTGGGGCAAGGCCCTGCCGGAAATACTCAAAGACGTGCAGCAGGTGATGAACAGCCAGACCAGGGCGTACCAGAACAATCAGGGAATGTGCTCCGGCCCGCAAGTCGGGGTGGATTATGAGAGTTTGATGCCCGGCACCGACGTGACTTCGATGCACCCCTGGAAGATATGGCCGTTCAAGAAGACAAACGGAAACACCCCGCCGATTCAGTTCTTCCAGCCCACGAGCTACACCAATGAGTTTATTGCCGGCTTCAAGTTCTTCCTGGACATCCAGGATGACGTGAGCGGCATTCCCCGTTACGCCTACGGCCAGGACCAGGCCGGCGGCGCCGGACAAACCGCGTCCGGCCTCTCTATGCTGATGGGCAATACCGCCAAGCGTCTCCGCACGGTGATCGGCAGCATCGACCGCCGGATTATCCGCCAGCTGATCGAGCGGTTCTACACTCACATCATCACGCACACGGAAGACAAGGAATTGATGGGTGATTGCCGGATCGTGGCCCGCGGCTCCATGGCGTTGATCGTCAAGGAACAGATGCAGGCCCGCCGTCAAGACTTCCTGAACAACACGAACAACCCCGTTGACCTGCAAATCATCGGCATCCAAGGCCGAGCGCGGCTGTTGCGTTCGGTGGCCCAGGCGCTGGACCTGCCGGTAGACAAGATCGTTCCCAATGAATCAGCACTGGAACAGAAGATGATGGCCGCCGCCAACCAGCCGCCGCCGGGGGCATTGCCTCCAGGGCGGCTCCTGAACAGGTTCCGGGGCAGCCCGCCGCGCCCGGTGCCGGCCAGGGACAACCGCCACCGGCCAACGTGACGCCAACTGCACCAACCCCAGGAGCCGCGCCATGATCCCGCCCGATGACGATGTACTGGCCGCCCTGGCACGATTGGACAACAACACGGACTTCGCAGCGGTCAAGGGCTGGTTCCTGCAAAACCTGGCCGAAGCGCACAAGTCCTTGGAGACAGAGCGGGACGAGGTGCCGCTCCGCCAGGCCCAGGGGCAAGCGCAACTGATGACGGACTTTCTTTCCCGTGCGAAATCCGCACGGGATGTGATGGAAAAGAAACGGATTTTAGGAGGTGAACACCCGTAGTCGGCTCCGATCCCGCTTTCTACCGGAAAACCCATAGGCCATGGGCTCCGGGGCGAAGAGAGGAAGACCAGCAGGGCTCACCAGGAGACAGAGACAATGGGTATTCCGAAACAAGTGCTTGACGGAGACGCCGAAGCGACGCGCATGATTGAAGAGGCTGGCAAGCCGGAAGCGGCTGCCGCCCCGGAGAACGCCGCGCCGCCCGCCGCCGCGCCTGCTGCCGCCCCTGATGGGAACACCCCGGCCCCGGCCGCGGCTCCCGATGGTTCGGCAACACAGCCGCCGGCCGCGCCGGCCGCCGACTTGGAAGCGCGTTTCGCGCAACTCGACCAGGCTCACAAGGTTCTCCAGGGCAAATACGCCGCAGAAGTGCCGCGCTTGTCCCGGCGGGTCCGTGAACTGGAAGGCGAGAATGAGCAGTTGCGGACCCGGACGGCTCCCCCGCCGGCCCCCGCCGCACAGATGACCCCCGAAGAACTGCTGGCCACCATTCCCGAAGCAGACCGGAATGAGTTTGGTGAACGGCTGATGCTGACCATGGCGAGAGTGTCCCGCGCCAATGCCCACGAAGCGGCGACGGCGGCGGTCCAGCCGGTGGCGGAATCAGTCCAGCAGTCGAACCGCGAGCGGTTTTACAGCCAGTTGACGGCCCGCGTGCCGGACTGGCGTACTCTCAATGCGGACCAAGACGGGTTCCTGACATGGCTGGGAGAGACGGACGAACTGTCCGGGCGAACCTACCAGGACATGCTCAATACCGCCTATAGCGCGGGAGACGTGGAAAAGTGCGCCAAGTTCTTCGACAAGTACAAGGGAACCCATAGCCAACCCCCGGCGCCGCCCCCGGCGCCGCCCCCGGCACGCCCGTCCCTCAATGAACAGGTAGTGCCACGCCCCGCCGGCGGCCCGCCGGCCAGCCAGAAGCGGACATATCGCCAGTCCGAAGTGGACACCATCGTGACCAACATCACGAAAAAGCGGTATTCGACCGCAGAGGCCACGCGCCTTGAGAAAGAAATCGACGACGCCTACAGCGAAGGACGGGTAACCCCCGACTGACCGCCCAAGGGCGGCGTTTAACAACCTAGAGGATTCACACCATGGCTATCGCCATCGCCGCCAACCATCCCAACTACAACGGGAATCAGATCCCGAAAGTCTTCAGCAAGAAACTGCTGAAGAAGTTCTATGACGCCACCATCCTGGCCGCCATCTCGAACACCGACTACGAAGGTGAAATCAAGAAGGCCGGCCAGGAACTCACCATCCGCACGGTCCCCACCATCCTGATCAAGGACTACGTCAAGGGGCAGAACCTCGACTTCCAGCTTCCGAACTCCGATCCCGTCACGATGACCATCGACTACGGCAAGTATTGGGCGTTCGTGCTCGATACCGTGGATGCCGCCCAGATGGACATCCCCGCGGTTGATGCCTGGAGCTTGGACGCCTCGGAGCAAATGAAAATCGCCATTGAGGACAGTGTGTTCGCGACGCTCTTCACCTATGCCCACGCCAAGAACAAGGGCGCGACGGCGGGTGTCAAGCGCGGCGCCTACAACCTGGGCACGACCGGCACGCCGTTTGCCGCCACCAAGTCGAACATCCTCGACTTGATCGTGGACATGGGCAGCGCGCTGGACGAGCAGAGTGTCCCCCAAACCGGCCGCTGGCTGGCGCTCCCGCCGTTCCTCACTGGCATGCTCCAAAAATCCGACCTCAAGGATGCCACCATGATGGGCGATGGCACGTCCGCTCTGCGTAATGGCCGCCTGGGCGTGATCTCCAAGTTCACGATCTTCGACAGCAACCGCCAGGCGATGAGCCTGGACGGCGGGGTGACCTGTGACGAAATCGTTGGCGGTCACCCGTCCGCGCTGGCCTTCGCGTCGCAGATCACCGAATCCGCCGTGACGGACAATCCGCACGGGTTCGGCAAGCTCTACAAGGGCTTGCAGGTCTACGGCTGGAAGGTCCTCAAGCCCGAGGCTCTGGTGACTGCCCACGTCAGCAAGGGCTAAGCAAAAGTTTCAATCCACGCCCCTCACGTGAGGGGCGACCAAACCAGCAAACGTAAAAGAAAAAACCAAGAAAGCAAGAGGCGAATCACTATGGCGAACGCAACCTATACCGTCGCCCTCGGCGGCAACACCAAGCTCCCGGCCACCTCCGGCCGGAAGTCGTATGTCCTGGAACAGGTCTTCGATGCTGCCGTGCAGAATCTGGCGGCCGGCGAAAGCGTCTCCCTCATCAACATCCCGGCCAAGACCTTGGTCAAGGATGTCGTCGTTGTCGTTGAGACGGTGGAAGCCGCCAACGACGCGTTCGGGATTGGCGATTCCGCCAGCGCCACCCAGTTCCTGTCCGCCGTCGCCGCGAACGCCCTGGCCGCCAGCAAAGCGGCCGCGACCACGGACAAATACTACCCCGCCGCCAATGACATCCGGCTGACGGGCAAAGCCGATGCCGCGACCACTGCCCTCAAGGTGCGGGTCAAGGCGACGTTGGTTGACTACAGCGACCAGGTTTAAACCCCGGCCGCCGTTCAAGTTCCTGCCGGCGGCGGGGGTGGTGTTTTCCTTTTTCCCCCACTCCCGCCGCTTCTTCAACCATAAAACCTCAGCCAAGGATGACACTGCCATGCCCAAACTCTGCAAACTCAAGGAAGATGGTTACCTCTACCCGTACTCGGATGCGTTGGCCGCCGACAAGGGACGCTTTGATGTTGTGGACGTTCCCGATGCACCGCCGGCCCCCCTCGGGCAGGGAACCGCAGACGCCCCGCCGCCGGTGCCGCCAGCCGATGAAGAGATTCCGGACGCCACCACTGGCCCAACCCGCAAAGAACTGTTCGCCACTGCTTCCGCCCTGGGCCTCAAGCTGGCCAAGAATATTCCCACGGAAGCCATGATCGCCAAGATCGCCGAAGCGGAGAGCGCCGCCAATGCTGGCAATTGAGGTCATCAAAGAGGTTCGCGGAATCCTCAACGACCGGCTTTTACCCTATCGTTGGGCGGATGATGACTTGCTTGGCTATCTGGGGGCCGCTCAAAGCCGGATCGTGGAGCGCCGGCCCGATGCCGCCATGTCCGCCACCGGAGCCGTCAACCTGGCCCCCGCGACGCCAGAGTCCACTGCGTCCACTCTGGTTCTTGGACGGGAATGGCTGATCGCCTTGACGGACGCCGTGGCCGGCCGCGCCTTCATGATGGACGCTGAACACGCGGAAAGCGTCGCCCGCGCCAAGATGCACATCGACCAGTTCAACGCCGCCATTACCTGAAGGAACCGCCATGGGAACCCTGTCAACCTTAATCCCGATGGTGGCCCTTGATGTTCCGGGGGCGTCCGAACCGGTCATTCTGGACGCGCTCCGCCAGGCGGCGCGGAACTTCTGTTCCCGGTCCTGTGCCTGGCGCGTCCAGCTTCTGGCCCTGAACGTCCGGGCCTGCAAGTACTGTTATGACCTGGATGTGATTCTTGACGATGACGACGCGGCGGCCGCCGGCGAAGTGGCCCGGCTGGTAGCCGTAACCCTGAATGGTCGAAAACTGGACGCCGGTAGCGACTATGCGCTGGACAACGAGGGGCGGCTTTGCCTGGCCCTGGTGCCGGCCAGTGACAGTCCCAAGGGGATGACGGTGCTGGCCGCGCTGCAACCGCCCGTTGGCGGCGCCTACCTGCCCGACCGGATCATCAGCACCCGGGCGGAAGCATTGTGCCACGGCGCCAAGTTCTTCTTGGCCCGGCAGCCGAATAAGCCATGGTCGAATTCCGCCCTGGCAATCTATTACGAACGCGAGTTCGGAAACGGCGTGGCGGCGGCCAACTTCGATGCCCAGCGCGGCGAAGGCACCTTTGGCGACCTGCGCGTGACACTTCAAGCGTTTTGACGAGGACGGTAGACCATGAGCATCAGTATCAGACTTGTCCGGGGCGACACGCAACCGCCGCTGGTGTTCCAGATTTTCGACCGTGCCACCAACCAGCCGGTCAAGCTGGAAAATGAAAACATGATCCCCATGGCCAAGTTCCGGGAAGCCGGGACCGCCGCCACCCTGCAAACCATCGCGCTGACCAAGGTTCCGGGCGCCGAATATATCGGCCTCGTACGATTGGACTGGCCCGCCGGCGCCCTCAACGTTCCAGACGGTGTTTATGAGATCGAAGTGTACGTGCTCTTGAATCACGACGGCACGGCCCTGCAATCCTGTTACAACGTCATCCGGCTGCGGGTGCGTGAGGACTTCGCATGACCTTCTCGCAACAATCCATTGGCGTGCGGGTGATGCCGGTTCACGAATGGGAAGTCCGCGGCGTGGTGCGGTTCTTCAGCGCCCTGCCGGATATGCCATGCAGTGCCGCCATTGGGCTCTATCCGTTGGGCGGGCCCTACCCCTCCCATGCTCCTTTTGCCGTGGAAGGCCCGAGCGTGGGCGGAATTCATCATCCGGGGCGGTCTCTGGCCCTTTCCGCCGGATACTGGCGCACTGGCACTTTTACCCCAAGGGAAGACGGGGATCGGTCATATGCCTATCGGTGGGAACTGGCTGAATCATCCACCGGGCTGAATGCGGAGCCGATTGCCGGGGAAACCTCAACCGGATATGACCCGGCCCCGGGAGACATCGGAAAATGGTTGCGGGCCGTGGTTCGTTGCACGGACACCCGGGGCGCGCCCCCGCAACCTGTCTGGAGAGAAGCGGCCACGCCATGGGTTCGGGTCGGTAACGAGGCGCCGTACTTCTCGGCGGCCCGGCCGCCGGATACCGGCTTGGTCCTTGGGTGGTATCCCCTGGCCGGAATCGAAGAACCCGAACTGCCGCGGCTGTTCATGGCATGCGGCCAAATCGGCTGTGTCATGTCGTTGGCCGTGGTGGATCCGGATGGAATTGATCCGCTGACGGTCGAAGTCTTGCGCCACCCCAGTCACGGCACCATTCACCAGGCGGAAAACTCCTGGGAATATGTCCCCACCCCCGGTTACTCCGGACCCGACAGCGCCCTGTTCCAGGTATCGGATGGCCTGGGCGGGTTCGGTTTCGTGATTGTCGCCTTGTCCGTATCCAACCAATGAGGAGCCCCGCCCATGTCGAAAGTTCTCTTTTCCAACTACACCCGGACCACCCTGGCCGCCGGCGTCCAGGCCGCCAAAACCGCTCTCTCGGTTGACAGCGTTGTCGGCATGCCGACCATTGCCGCCGCCGGGGAATACTTCTACATGGTCCTAGTCCGCCTGGCCGACAACGAACGCGAGATCGTCAAGGTTACGGGCGTCGCCGGGTCCGACTTGACCGTGGAACGCGGCATCGGCGGGCTTCCGGCCCTGGACTTCATTGCCAGGGATCGCGTTGAAATGTGGCTAACCGCCGAGGGGCTCAATGACTTGCGCGCCCAGTTCGTGGCCGCTGACGCCAGTATCACGGAAACACAGGTGATTGACGGCGTGATTACCATGGCCAAGCTCGGGCCTGATGTGCGGAATATCCTGGCGTCGCTTCGCGTTGGCGACGGCACCGTTACCGTTCCCAAGCTCGGGGCGGACGTGCTTTCGATCCTGAATGGGTTGCGCCTGGACATCACGGCCCTGCAAGTCGCAATGCCAGCCCCCGCTGCTGGCATTGCGTACACCGACACGGTAGAGAAGGCTGGCGGCCTGGCCATCGCGGCGGAGTGGACGATCACCTTGACACACGCCAGCACGTACCCGACGCGGACCCGCACCACGACCGTATTACTGAACCCCGGTACGACCGTAGTCAACCGGCTGCCGCCGGCACATACCGGAACTTACGTGAAGGCGAACGACAATAGTTTCCAATACTACGCTGCGCGTTATGTCACCGACCCTGCAAACAGCCTGACGGGTTCGTCGTATTACAATTCGTGGAAGTCCAGCAGTGCCGGCACGTTCGTGAACGACCGCTTCAACATCGATCTTGGCACCGCGTATGCCATTTCCAAGATCACGCTGGACAACTATCATAGCTCTGGCAACAACACCGAGATTGGCGTGAAGGGCTTTGAGGTCTACGGCAGTAACACCGCGTCGGACTTTGATGTCACCGCCGGAAACGGGACGTGGGTGCTGGTAAAAAATGCACTGGCCGCCGCGGCTCACGTCGCCGCCGATACCGCCGATCCGCAGGTGTTCACCTTCACCAATACCACGGCCTACCGCTACTGGTCAATCAAGATCCTGTCCAACCAGGAAGATACGGCCGTCTACGTGGGCTTGCGCCGGATCGTCCTGCAGGAGGTGACGGGGGCGAATGTCTGGAACCAGTTGACGAGCGGCCTGACGATCACCCCCCTCACCGCCACCACCAGCAAGATCGCCAACTCGTCCGGCGTCGCCATCGTTGGCACACTCAAGGCCGTTACCAACTATGTGGCGGACCCGGTGTAATCCATGGCCAAGATCGTCATTGAAACGTTCAGCGGCGAAGTTCCCCTGCACCGGGCCAGCCCTTACCGGCTGGCTCCGGCGCAGGCCCAGCGCGCGCTGAACTGCCGGTTGACCGCCGGTGAATTGGAACCCTTGCGCGGGCATGCGTTCATTTGCACGCTACCCACGGTCGGAACCAAAAGCATCTACCGTCACGGATCCGAATGGATGTCCTGGGCTGCCGTCGTCAACGTGGTTCGCGGCCCTATTGCCGAGGACCAGTACAACCGCGTTTACTGGACGGGCGACGGCGTGCCCAAGGTCCGCGGCCTGGTCAATAGTGTGATGACGACGTTGCCCCTGGGGCTCCCGGCGCCGGCCGCCGCGCCGACCGTGGCCGTGTCCGCCGCCACCACTACCACCGGCGAAGGCGAAGAAGAGACGACCACCATCACCACGCCCGGCTGGTCCCGCCAGTGGCTCTACTGGTACGAAGAGCCCAACGGCGGCTGGCGCAAGGACGAGGGGCATCTCGACAATGAAGACGATATTACGCTGTCGGCGGACGGAACCACGTTCACCCTGGCAACCATCCCGCCCAGGTCAACGGCATCTGCGGATGCAAAGTTCATCCTGGCATTCCGCGGATACGACAGCACCGGGAAGTATTGCGGCACCATGAAGGCGTCGCCAAGCCGCGAGCGCAAGCAGTCAAGCCTGGTCATCGACGGCAAGAAGATAACCGGAGAGGTCACGATTGAAGGAACAGACGCGAAGCTGGTGATTTACTCGAAAGCGGCTGCTGACGATGAATCGACAACCACCATTTCTTCCGCCACCGATCCAGACCCGGACAATTCCGACTACAACCGCGACCGGGTTTACGTCTACACCTTCGTCAGCATGTGGGGTGAAGAGGGGCCACCGTCGCCGCCGTCCGTCGCCGTCGCCTGTACCCCGCTCACGCACGTCAGAATTACCGGCATGTCCGTGGCACCAACCGGCGTCACCAACCTGACCAAGAAGCGGATCTATAGAACCGTCACGGACACCACGGGCACGGAATACCAGTTCGTGGCCGAAGTCGCCATTGCCGCCACGGAATACCTTGATGAAATCTCCGACATCGACACCGGCGAAATGATCCCGTCTAAGCACTGGAACGCCCCGCCGGCCGGCCTGGCCTTCCTGGTGGGCGTTCCCGGTGCGTTCATAGCCGGCGCCGTGGGCAAGACGGTCTACTTCAGCGAACAGAACATGCCGCATGCCTGGCCCCCCGGTTACGGCGTCACCCTGGACTATCCCGTGGTTGCCCTTGGCGTGGCCAGCGGCAATGCCATCATCGCCATCACCACCGGATACCCCTACGTGCTTACCGGGGACACTCCTGACGCCATCAGCGTCTCCCGGCTGCCGTCCAATCAATCCGGCGTATCGGCCCGCGCCATCGCCTATGGGCTGAACACCTCCTATGCTTCCCCGGATGGTGTGGTCCGCACGGACGGGTCAACCTGTCCGCTTATCACAGCATCCCTTTGGACCCGCCGGGAATGGCAGGAAGATCAACCGTCCGAAATGATCTTCGCCACGCACGACAACCGCCTCTACATGTTCCATGCGGACGGCGGGTACATTCTGGAAACGCTGTCCGATGGCTACCTGCTGACCCGGTGCGATACCGGCGTGCGCGGGTTTTTTGAGGATCTGGAACAGGACATCCTCTACTTCATCGGCACGGACGGCAAGCTCTATTCTTGGGGCGGCGGCGAGGAAGACATGCCGGCCACCTGGGTGAGTGCGGAATTCATCTATCCCCGGCCGCTGTCCTTCTCTGTCGCCCGCGTCCTGGCCGATGCCTACCCGGTCACCCTCAAGCTCTACGCCGCGGGCGCTCTGGTTCACACCCGTGAGGTCGGCACCGATACCGTGTTCAACCTGCCCATGCTCCGCCCGGAAAAGTCCTGGTGGATCGAGATCGATACCGCCTATCCCGTCAAGCACGTCGCCCTGGGCCGAAACCTGAACGACATCGCATTGCAAACATGAAACTCGCCCGCGCCATTCCGTCGTTGTCCGGCATCGCCGACCCGCGCACACGCCAGGTTCTGGATGCGCTGCGGGTCAATCTGCTGGCCGTGACGGCCGCGACAGGCAACCGGACCACGCTGACCGTAACCTCTCCCCAGCCCGGCGCCGGCGAGAACGAAACGGAACCCATCAGCGGCGCGGCCCAGGCGGAAGTATCCGCGCCGGCCAACTTCGTAAACATTGACGGTGGCGTCGGCGGGCTGTCCGTTTCAAACCCGCCGACACAATCCGAGGTGCTGGCAATCCGCAATGCCGCCGAGGTCCTGGCTGATGATTGCCGGGGGTTGCGGGAAACCGTGGCCGCTTATCAGATACTGATTTCCGAACTCCGCCGAGCCCTGATCGAACAAAGGATCATCACCGGCGGCGCGTAAAATAATCGCGCGCGCCGGTTAGTCTGACACCGGGTTCGACACCATAATCAAAGGCAAGGGGTAAAAGCCGCTTCATGCAGATCGAAAGAACAACCGATGCCGGGTTCGTTCGCGCCGTCCTGACCGATCCGAAGGTCTGGCCATTGGTGTCGGATGACTATTCCATGCCGCCGGCGAACTTCGACTTTTCTCTTGCCGTCTTGAACCCCGAGGCGTTCTTTCTCATCCCCGTGCGCGCCGATGGCCAGCGACTGGGCCTGTTCTACTTCTACGCCAACAACAACACCACATACCAGATGCACGCCGCCTTGAGCCAGCGCGGCGGCGGGGTGTGGGCATGCCGGGCGGCCATCGCCTGGATGTTCGAGAACACGCGGGCTCAGAAGATTATTAACCTTGTCGTCACCAACCGGCCCCGGCTGTACCGCATGGTACTGGCGGCCGGGCTGGAACTTGAAGGATTGAACAAGGGAAGCCTCATGCGCGGCGGCAAGCTGCTGGATCAGTGGTGGATGGGCGTAGGCAAGGAGAGATTTGGCCATGGGAATTGAAATAGCCGTTGCCGCCGCCGTTGTTGGTGGCGCTGGATACATGGGGTATCAATCCTACACGTCCGGGAAAAAGGCCAATGCGGCCCTGGAAGCCCAAAAGCACCAGACGGAAGCACTGACGACCATTGCCAAAAAGCAGGCCGACTTGGCGCAGGAACAGTTCGATATCTACAAGAAGACCTACCTGCCTGTTGAAACCGCGCTGGCCGCCGAGGTCAAGAAAGGTATCCCGGTTGACGAGGTGGCGGCCCAGGCCGGCGCCGATGTTGGCCGCGAGTTCGACAACGCCGCCGGCGTGACCGCGCGCAATCAGACCCGCATGGGCATTGACGCCAGCAGCCCCAAGTATCAGGCTGCCCAAGGCGACTTGGCCATGATCCGGGCCGCCGCCGAAGCCGGGGCCAGCACCAATGCCCGCGAACGTGCCCGCGACACCAACTACACCCGCAAACTCCAGACAGTCCAGACCGGCCGGGGAATCCCCGCTGTTGGGTTTGCCGGAATGAGCGGCGCCGCCAACAGCACCAACTCCGCCGCCGGCCAGTACGCCAATATCTCTGCCAACTACGCCGGGCAGTCCGCGGCGTCCATGCAGGCGGCAATGGGCCTCATTGGACTGGGGGCCAGTTCCGGCGCGTTCAGCGGATTGTTTGGCGGGGGCGCATCGCCCGCCGCCGCCACCAGTGCCAGCACGGGCGCCGGGGCGGGGAACCCGACCGGCTCTGGATTCATGTTTTAAGGAGACATTCCCATGTCCGCACTCGGCTTCATGGCTCCCGGCCTCGTAAGAGGCATTGACGACCTTCAGGACCGTCAGCGCCAAAACCGCATTGACACGCTCCTGGAAACAGAAGAGTCTCGGCGGCAATCGGCCCAGGAACAAGACTTGGCTATGCGCAGGGAGGATATGGCGCTGCGTCGCGATGATGTCATGTACAATCGCGGGATTCAAACCAAGGAGCGGGAGCGATCATGGAAAGTCCAAGACGAGCAACACGCGCAACAGCAAAAAGAATGGAAATATGACGATACGACGCGCAGTCTATTCCCTGGCATGATCGCGGCGGATCAGGAACTTCGCGCCACCAAAGATCCAGTACAGCACCGCGCCAAGTTGGCGGCGTTTCAAGCATCCCCGGAGTGGAAGCAGTTTGCCACCGCCAATCCGCAGGGCGCGGAGACTATCTGGAAAGGTCAAACCGAGTACGGAACCGGCCTGCAAAAGAAGTCCGCCGCAATGGCCGCCGCCGAAGCGTTTGGGCAAAATGACGTTCAGGGCGGAGTAAAAACCCTGCTTGATGCTGGTTTTTCCCAGGAAGAAGCGCACGCGGCCCGCAAGAGTTCGGAAACCATCAAGAATGAGGGCATTGGCCAAGCGATGCTACTGGCAATCCAGGGAGATTATGAAGGCGCCAGCAAGGTGTATTCCTCCACCGGGAAAGACCGGACGAATGTAAAAATCTCCGGCGATGCAAAAACCGGCGACATCATTTCCCAGACCCCGGACGGGAAGGTTAACAAATGGACTCCAGCCCAGCAGCGATACATCTTGGCGGCAGCCGGGATTAAAATGGAAAAACCCGAACACGACCCGCTGGCCGTTCCGCGCTACAAGGCAGTATCTGATCGGGCCAACAACTTGGATAAATCCATCTTCGATCTACAACAGGGGTTACAGGCCAGTATCGACCAACTCACCACGATCAAGGCAGACGATCCACGCTACCAGGCAGGAAAAAATAGTATCCTGTCCCAGCAGACGCGGCTGGCCGAGGCAAGGCGTCAGCGCGCCGCATTGGATGCCGTCTTGAATGGAAGCGGTCAGGGTATCCCCGATACTGGAACCGCCCCCGCGACTGGCGGCACGTCTTCCCCCGCTGGCGGAGTTGGCATCCCAGCCCCCGGACCGCGCGTTTCTGCTTCCCCTTCCCCGTTGAGCAATGACGCCATTTCGATTATATCGAAAACCAAGGCATTTAACGCCATGCCGCCGGCGGCGCGGCGTCAGATGCTGGCCACCGGAACCGTGCCACCGGCCATCCTTGCGGAAATCAAGAGCGCACAGGCATCCGCCAGCCCGGCCGCCCCGCCGGAGTTCGCCGCCATCCAGCAGCAGCGGGCCGCAGACGCCGCTCCCGAGAACCAGGTTGACCCGCAGCTGAAGCCGTTCACCAATGGCATTCCCATGGATGTGGGTACATGGAAGGGCGAGACAATTGGAAGCTCAAACGTTCCCGCCGACATTCTTGATCCCCTGACGCGGACCGTGCAACGGACAACCGCCTACGGGGACCCAAAGAATCCCGGCGCCGGCATCGAACATCGCACGTCATCCGAAGCCGAGAACAAGGCCGCCGCCATCCTGGCCAGGGTCAACGACAAAACCGACCCTGAATTTATGTCCTGGTATCGCCAGCAGGAAAAGCGCACGCTGCCCAAGACGGCGGTTGGACTGTTGCAAGTCTACGCCGATTACCGCAACGCCGGTTCCAATAACTGAATAATACTCCCCTGGAGATAACCAGATGCCGCTTTCACGCGAACAGGTTATTATCGCCACGGCCCCCGAGAACAAGCCGCACTTCGACGCGATGGACCAGCCCACAAAGGATTACATCCTCAAACAGGCCGATGAGCTTGGCGTTGATGCCCGTCGCGGCAATGGTATCCCCATGGATCTCTATAATGGATTCATGGCCGGCACCAAGGGGCTATCCATGGGCGCGGCGGCAACGGTTGGCCTGGCCCAATCCGTATTGGGACAAAAAGAAGCCGCAAAGGAAACATTCGGAATTGTCAACCAACAGGGCGAGGACATTGCCGCCGAGAACCCCGCCAGTGTTGAATTCAAGGACATTCGCACCCCATCCGACCTTGTGTCCGCCATGGCGTACGGTTCCGCCCAGATCGTTCCCACGATTTTGGCGTCCATGATCCCTGGAACTGTCGGCGGCGCGGCGGCTAGCAAGCTGGCTATGCCGATTGCCGTTGGCATCGCCAAGAAGAAGGGCGTTGAGGCCGCCGCCAAGTTCGCGGCCAAGGCCGCCACCGCTGGCACCTTTGCGGGAATGGCCGTCGGAACGGCACCGCTAAACATCGGCGAAACCGCGCAGCAACTGGAACAGGCCGGTGGTGGCGAACTCACGCCTACTCAGGCCGCAATCGCCGCGGGCGCCGGTATCGGTAACTCCGTCCTTGACATGCTCGGCATGATTCCGATGGGGAAGGCGCTGGCGCACACATCGGAAGTCGTGGGCAAAAACATGTTTACCCGCGCCGGGAAGACGGCGGTCAATGAAATGAAGGGGGAGATCCCCACCGAGATTGCGCAGAACAACACAAACAACATTGCCACGTCTGCCGTTGACCCGGGTGCGGTTCCCGGCGCCAAGGACCAACTTCTTGGGGCACTGGAAACCGGCATGCTGGTTGCCGTCACCAGCGGTGCCAGCGGCGCGGGCGCCAGCCTGATTGGAGAGCGCCCCGCCATCCGCCGCGGCATTCCCCATGACATCCTAAACCCCGAAGCGAACCAGCCCAAGACAACGCCGCCAGCCGCTCCCCCCGCCGCCCCGGAGCCGCCACAATCCCCCGCCCCCACGCCGACACCCGCGCCGATGGCCGCTACCGCCCCCGTGGCTCCCGCCGCCGCGCCGCGCGGCATCCCCGGCGTGGAAGCCGTCGCCGCCCCGGAGGTTCGCCCGGACAACAACACCCTGACCGTCACACCGGCCGGGATCGTGGACAACGATGGGAAACCTATTGACCGCGCCGTCCCCATCGGCCCGCTGAACGTTGCCGCCACCACGCCGCCAGCGCCCGCCATGGAAGCTCCTGTTCAGTCTACCCAGGCGACCATGACGCCAACGGACTTCGCCAATGCCATGCTCGACCGGGCGGACCAGTTGGACCAGGCCGAAGCGGACAATCCAGTCCAGGGCATTCCCGACCAGGACACTCCGGCCGACCTCAAACCCGTGTCAGCGTCCCCTGTCGCGGCGCCGGCGGCCGTCGCCAAACCACCAGTTGTCAAGGATTCGTTGACAACTGCCGCTCCGTCCCCTGTCGCCCCGAACGCCGGCGTTCCTACGCCGGTCACTGATGTAGGCGGCGGCGGGGGCGCCTCTCTTGCCCAGGCCATTGAGGCCGCCCGTGCGGTATTCACAAGGGAAAGCAAAAAATCGAAGGCCAAGGGGCACGAAGGCCGGCCCGACGCCGAAATCCAGCGCCTGGCCGAAGCCAATACGAAAAACATGGCTGAGTTGGTCGAAAACAAGAGTGTCTCCATTATCCGCTCCTGGCTCATGCATCCGCCCGGCTTCAACGACGGCAGTAAGCGCGCGTTTGAGGTATTGACCGGGGTGAAGCTGCCCAACACGGCAACCGGTATCGGCACCGCTATTGACCAGTGGGCGGGAATCACCCCGGAAGAACGCGCCCAGAAGGACGCGGAACGGGACGCCAAGCGCAAGACGGAGAAAGACGCCAAGGCGGCCCGGATTCGCGCGAACCAACTGGATGCAACCGCGCAAAAGAAAATCAAGCTGGGCGGAACGGAAACCACGCTGGGTGAGGCGATAGGAAAACTGGCGGATCGCGGATTCACGCGGGTGGTCCGCCGCCAACAAGGTGCCGCGTTCACCTATTCACTCGTGAATAGCAGCACGGGAACCGTCCATTCCTACCCGCTCGACAATAAGGACGAGGCGGAGCTTGCGGAACGCATTTTGGCGGAAAGGAAGCCAGAAACCGCCGGCGCCGAAGACCCCGCCAGGGTTGAAAATATTAACCCCGCACCGGAAGTTCCCAAAACGAGAACCGTTGCCGAAGTTCCCAGGGTGGGAACCACGCCCGCCGCCACCCCGGTTGATGCCCTGGACGCTGAACTGGCCGACCTTTACCAGCAGCTCGGAAAGAAGCTCGGCCAGATGAGCAGTGGCGTTGATCCGGAGATTGCCGTCATTGGTTCCAAGATCGCCTATGTCTACGTCAAGAAGGGCGTGCGCAAGTTCGCGCTGTTCGCCAAGGAAGTGAAGCGGAATCTGCCCCAGCACTGGGACAAGGTGAAGGATTATTTGCACGGGTTCTGGGTGCTGAACCGGAAGCATGCGGACTTCGCGGACATCAAGAAGGACCTCCAGGACATCAGCGGCGACGAGGCGGAAGCCACCATTGCCGGGCTCGATGCGGCGGCGGACGACGCGAAGCCGCCGGCGCCGGCGGTTGCCACGGCCGGAAAACCGGAGTATAATAAAAGTGAGGGTATAAGCAATGAAGTACGGAACGGGCGTATCGGGTCTGATGCGGGTGGCCAAGGAGCACTGGAAGGAGTGCCTGCCCCGGATGTATCTCCGTCTACTGAAGGCGGGGACGCTGGACGCGCGGGCCAAGGAAGCGGCAACCGCGACCAGCGAGGCGATAGACCTGGAACGGGAGCGCCTGTTGAAAGCCGGGGAATCGACGGGAGCGGTGATCCCGCTGGCATGGGAACTCCACCGGGAGGACTCGATAATCCTGCCGGCGGAACCGGATTACGACCTGGAGAACCATCCGGCGCGGAAGGAAATCGCGCGGATCGAAGCCGCCCGGTAGCCGACACCAAGCCCGTCGCCGAACATGTCGCCGCCGTCCAGGCG
The DNA here is from genome assembly GCA_903896595.1 of uncultured Lentisphaerota bacterium. GTDB lineage: Bacteria > Verrucomicrobiota > Lentisphaeria > Oligosphaerales > CAITYL01 > CAITYL01. Next base: position 10,762 of record CAITYL010000170.1, on the reverse strand, counting down.
GAGACCCCTGCCGAACAGCGCGGCCAGAACTATGTCATCACCCAGGATGACGTGGATTTCATTGGCCGCGGCGGATTTGCCGAGCGCGTCCGCAATAACCTCAAGGCGCTCCGCCTGGCCAAGGAGCTTTCCGCCACCGGCCGCCTGGCCACGGCGGATGAACAGCGCACACTGGTCCGCTTCGTCGGCTGGGGCGGCGTGCCCCAGGTGTTCATGCCCGAGTATGACGACCTGTTCCGCACCGAGAACGATGAGGAACTGGCCAAGTATGGGCTGACCTTCCGGCGGTCCGCGGCGGAAAAGACCACGCACGGCATGGCCGGGTACGAGTTGCACAAGGAACTCCGGGCCGCCCTGACCGCTGACGAGTACGAGGACGCGAAGCGGTCCACGCTGAACGCCCATTATACCAGCATCCCCATCATCCGCGCCATGCACACGGCGCTACGGAGGCTCGGGGTGACGGGCGGCCGGTTTATTGAGACCTCCGCCGGTATCGGGCACTTCCTCGGCGCGGCGCCGGCGTACCCCGATGGCGTTAGCTGGGTAGCCGTGGAGAAGGACGCCGGTACCGGGGCCATCCTCAAGGCGCTGTACCCGGAAGCCAACTCATACATCAACGGGTATGAAAGCGTCAACCTGCCCGACAACTTCTTTGACGTGGCCATGTCCAACGTCCCGTTTGGCAGCTTCACCTTGGCCGACCCGCGCTATGACAAATTCAAGTTCCGCATCCATGATTACTTCTTCGCCAAGTCCCTGGACAAGGTGCGGCCAGGCGGCATCATCGCCTTCATTACCAGCAAGGGCACGATGGACAAAACGTCCGACACGCTCCGGGGCTGGCTGGGCCGAAACGGCGCGCAGTTCGTGGGCGCCATCCGCCTTCCCCGCACCGCGTTCAAGGGGAACGCCAATACCGAAGTGGTAACCGATATGATCTTTCTCCGCAAGGCCATGCCGGGGGAAGCCGTGGATAATGCCTCGTGGGACACCGTATCCCCGCATCAGGTGGACGGAGAAACGGCTAATATCAATAAGTATTTTATTGATCATCCGGAAATGGTTCTGGGCAAGTTCACCATGTCAGGGAAGATGTATCACGGGAATGAGTTGACCGTGGTGGAGACGGACGGCAATATCGAAGACAAGATCGCCGCCGCGATAGCGCAACTGCCAAAGGCCATCGTCACCACCTCCAGCCCGGACACCGTGCAAGCCGTCAAGGATGGGCCCGTCATCTTCGCCGCGAATGAATTAAAAGAGGGCAACCTGACCATTCACGACGGCAAGGTGATGCAGAAAACGGGCGTCATCCTGGAGGACAAGGCCATCGCCCTGCCCAAAGGCGCGGGGAAAGTGAGTGTGGTTCGGGTGGTCTCCGACATGATTGCCGTGCGCGGGGCGGTCCGGGAACTGCTGGCCGGCCAATTGCGCGGCTGTGACGACGCTGAACTCGCCACCCTGCAAAAGGCGCTGGTGAAATCCTATGACGCCTTTGTCAAAAAGCACGGGTTCCTAAACAGCAAGGTGAACTGGAGAATACTGAAAGAAGACATTGATAGCCCCCTGCTCATGTCCCTTGAGAAATGGAACACCGACAAGGAAACCGCCACCAAGGCGGACATCTTCACCACCCGAACCATTCAGGTCAATCAGCGGGCGACCACGGCGGGCTCGCCGGCGGATGCCCTATGGGTCACGCTGAACGAGGGCGGCACGGTGAACCTTGACCGGGTGGGCGAGCTGGTGGGCATGACGGCTAACCAGGCATCCGAACAACTGGAGGCGTCCGGGGCGCTCTTCATGAACCCGGAGACGCGCCGCCATGAATTGCGCGACGAGTATTTAAGCGGCCCGGTCCGCAAGAAGCTGGCGGCCGCCGAAGCCGCCGCCAAACTGGACCAGCGGTACCAGAAGAACGCCGATGCCCTGCGCCAGGTGCAGCCCAAGGATTTGGCGTTCGATGACATCCAATGCCGCTTGGGTCAGCCCTGGATACCCATGGAATTGTACCAGGAGTTCGCGGAACAAATCAGCGGGTTGGACGTATCCATCATTTATAACGAAATCCAAGGCGCATGGAACGTGCGGCCGGCGGAAGCCACCGGCCGCCAGCGCCGTTGGCAGGCAAAGTCGAAAGACAATGCCGTCAACACCAGCCAGTTTGGCACTCGTGACCTGAACGCCCATGAACTACTGGAACGCCTATTGAACGGATCGGACATCAAGGTATTCACGGACAAGGCCGTGGACACCATTGCGACCGCCGCCGCCAAGGAAAAGGCGGAACTCATTTCCCGCCGGTTCCAGGAGTGGATGAAGGAAGACGCGGAGCGGGCCGACCGCCTGGCCGCCATCTACAACCGGGACATGAACGATGAAGTCCCCCGGACCTATGACGGATCCGCCCTGGCCATTCCCGGATTGAGTTCCATTTGGCGGGAACGGATGGATGATCCGGCCCGCGCCTACCAGAAGAACTCCATCTATCGCGGCCTGTTCGGAAACAACATGCTCCTGGCCCATGCGGTCGGCGCCGGCAAAACGTTGGAAATGGCCAGCATCGGCATGGAGCTGCGGCGCATGGGCCTGGCCCGGAAGCCGCTTTATGTCGTCCCCAATCACATGCTGGAACAGTGGGGCCGGGAGTTCGCCCAGGCGTTCCCCGCGGCCAACCTGCTGATCGCCTACCAAGAAGACTTGGCCGGGGAAAAGCGGCAACGATTCTGTTCCAAGATCGCCACCGGCAACTGGGATGCCGTCATTATGGCGCATTCATCCTTCGGCAAGATCGGCATGTCGGCGGAATGGGAGGCGCTGTATGTCAGGGATGAACTGAAGACCATCACCGACGCGCTGGACGCGGCCCGCGCCGCCGACGCCGGTAACAAGAAGGATTCCCGCATCGTCAAACAACTGGAGGCCACCAAGGCCAGCCAGGAAGCGCGCCTGGCCAAGCTGATCGACAGCCCGACCAAAGACAAGGTGGTCACCTTCGAGGAACTGGGCATCGACTGGATGTTCGTGGACGAAGACCACAACTTCAAGGGCATTCCCATCTACACCAAGTCTGGCCGCATCCCTGGCATGCAGCAGAGCGTGTCAAAGCGGGCGCAGAACATGGAAATGAAGGCCCGGTACATCTCCAAGATGCACGGCGGCCGGCGCGGCGTGGTGTTCGCCACGGGAACGCCCATTTCTAACTCCATGTCCGAGATGTACGTCATGATGCGCTACCTGGCGCCCGACGAGTTGCGGCGCCGCGGGCTGTGGGCGTTCGACAGTTGGGCGCGGACCTATGGCGACATCACGTCTGAGTTGGAAGTAACGCCGACCGGCAGCGGATACCGCGTCAAGGAACGCTTCTCCCAGTTCATCAACCTGGCCGAGCTTCGCCAGTTCTTCCGGTCGTTCACCGACGTGGTACAATCCAAGGACCTCAAGATCAAGCGTCCAGAGGTCAAGGGCGGCGGCCCCGTCATTCATACGGTCAAGGCAACCGAATGGCAAAAGCACTACATCCATGACTTGGAAAACCGGGCGGAACAAATTTCCAAGCGCAAGGTTGATCCCAAAGACGACAACATGCTGAAGGTCACCACTGACGGGCGCCTGATGGCGTTGGATTCGCGCCTGGTGGATGCCGGACAGCCGAATGACCCGAATGGCAAGATTGCGGAATGCGCAAAGTCCGTGGTGAAAATTTGGAAACGCACCAAGGCCGACAAGGGCTCGCAACTGGTCTTCTGTGATCTTGGGGTACCCAAGGGAAGGAAATCGGCTGTCAGTGAATCAAACGATGCTGACGCCGCGCCCGAAGACGGAGAGGCCGCCGCCGGGGTGGCCAACAGCCAGGAGGGCCGGTTTGTCGTCTATGATGCCCTGCGCCAGTTGCTGGCCCGGCACATCCCCAGCGCGCAGATCGCCTACATCCATGACGCCGCCACCCCGGAAGCCAAGGAGGAACTGTTCGCCAAGGTCCGCTCCGGAAGTATCCTGGTGCTGATCGGCAACACGCAGCGGATGGGCGAAGGCACGAACGTCCAGGAGCGCCTGGCCGCGCTTCATCACCTGGACGCCCCGTGGAAACCCGCCTGGGTGGAACAGCGGAACGGCCGTATTGTCCGGCCCGGCAACATCTATGCCGACCTTGGCGGAGTGGAGATCCACCACTACGTCACCGAAGGCACGTTCGACGCCTACATGTGGCAGACCATCGAACGCAAAGCAAACTTCATCGTCCAAGCCATGGATGCGGACGACGGCCGGCGGACGATTGAGGACATTGATTCATCCCCGCTCACCTATTCGGAGATCAAGGCCCTGGCCTCGGGCAATCCCATTGTGCGGGAAAAGATCGCCACGGAAAAGCAACTGGAAAAACTGGTGCTCAAGGTGCTGGCCCATGACCGCATGAAGCGGGACGGCGCCAACCACATGCGGACACTGGAATTCGACGCCCGAACGGCCCGCGAACGCTACGCCAAGTTGGAAAATGAAATCGCCGAGTTCCAAAAGAACAAGCCGACGGAGTTCGCGTTGAAGATCCCGAGCGGGGAAACCCTGACGGACAACGAACAGATTTCCGCGCGCCTGAACGACAGCATGGCCGCCGTCCGCAAGGCGGACATGGAAAGCCTGGTTGGAACCTATGCCGGGGTCAAGCTGGTGACCGAACCGGCATTCTCGGGAGGATTTTTTATTTCCGTCCGCGCCTTCGGCAATCCTTTCGTCACCCTTTCCGCCGGTGAAAAGGCGACAGCGACAACCGTGTCACACATGAAGGGGAATATCACCAGTGCCACCGGCCCGGCCGCGTTGGAGGCAAACCGGCGCCGGGCGGAAGAGGCCGAAGCCAAGCTGGCAGGGCTGAAGAAGGTGGACAACGACGCAGACCTTACGGATCAGCACCGGGAAATTGAACGCCTGCGCGCCCGCCTGGAAGAAATCAACGCATCCTTGGACATCGGCAAGAAAGACCCGCAGGCCGAGGCCGCCGCGGCGAACGAGGACGAATCAGCCGCCGACACCGCCAATACCGCGCCGGCGGACGGCGACGCCAGGTTCCGCAAGGACGACACTGTCACCCCCATCGTCCGGCCGCTGACCATGGAGGAGCGTCTCAAACTGAAAGCCCGCCTGGATTGGTTCCTGGGCCGGTCCGTGCCGCTGTCTATGGTGGACGTGGTGGCGGGTGACGTGCAGAACCTGGGCCGCTGGCTCGATGGCGCCATCGACATCCGCGATACCCAGGGCATGGCGGAAGCCGTCCGCACTCTGGACCATGAGGTTTACCACCACATCCGCAACTTACTGTTGACCGATGCCGAGCGCGAACGGCTGGACGCCATGTGGACCAACGAGGAACAGCAGGCCGAGGAGTTCGCTAAGGCCATGCAGGAATGGGGTGTACCCGCCGGTGTCAAGCCCGCCGCCTGGGCGCGCGGCTATGCCGTGTGGCGCAAGCTGGTGGACGCCGTGAAACGCTGGCTGGGCATGCCGGCGAACCGAGTTGAGGAGATGCTGACCATGGCCGGCCGGGCCGCCACCGGCGAGTTCCGGCGGGCGGAAGCGGAACAGGAAATGCCGGCGCCGGCGCGCTACTCCAAGGAAGCGTTGATAGACCTGGATGCTGAACACGCCGCCGCCCAATCAGCCGATGCGGAGTTCGCGCGTCAAGTGGATCACGCGCTATCCAGGGGGAATAATGAAGGTGGCGCCTATGTCCAGATTGGAAAAACCCCGGAAGTATTGAAGGTCCTTGGGGCTGACGACCTGCCTTTGGTTATGACGCAGTTTGGTGTAAAGAAGGCCACCACTCCAGCCATAGCCGATCACAACCTGACGGTGGAAATGCTGAAGTCGTTGCCGGCGGCCATGCGCGATCCCATGATGGTTTTTGATTCCACTGGGGATCCAAATGCATTGGTGGTGGTGACGACAATGAAGGTTGGGCGCGCGCCTGTTTTGGCGGCAATCAAGCTCAATCGGCAAGGCCATGTCGGCGAAGTCAACATCATGGCCAGCGCTTACGAAAAAAACGATTATCGGACACTGGCAAGCTGGATGAGCCAAGGGCTACTGCGCTATTGGGACAAAAAAACAAGCCTCTCTTGGGCTCGTACCGCCGGGCTCCAATTGCCCGGGATCGTAACCCAGAAAGGCTCTACCCGTAAAGTACTAGAGAAAGCGGATATTTTCAAGTCGGCGGCAAGTGCCGCCTCTTCAACCAAACCCAATTACCGCACCGCCGCCACGGCGGCCGCCGCCGCCGCGCCCGAGATCGCCGCCGGTGACGAGCAGTACTGGCACGATGCCATCATGGCGGTTGTACGGGACGTGCCCGGAATCCTCAAGGCCACGGCCACCCCCCTGGAAGGTAAATCGGATGTCAGCCTGTTGGAGCGCGCCGTCTCGCTGATGTCGCACTACTCCGAGAAGGTCCCGGCCCTGCACCGGGCCTACACATGGGCGCTGAACCTCAAGGATAACAAGATCGCGAAGCTGCATGATCTGATCGGATACGACAAGACATCCGAACGGTCATTCCTGACCACCATCAAGGATCTGCGCCGTCAGGACAAGGCGGAGTATCAGAAATGGTCGGAATACGTCAACCAGCGCGACCGCGACGCCGAGGGGTACTTTGTCACCCGGACGGCACCGGAAGCCGATGGCGCCGCCCCGGAATACGTCCTGCATGCCCCGGACGGAAAGGACGTGAAGACGTTCGCCAACGAGAGCGCCGCTTGGGCCGATGCCATCGTCCGCGAGGTTGATGATTACGTCAAGGCCGGGGGAACGGCGGCGGGCGGCGAAGCGTTGCGCGCCTTCCGGCAGATCGGGCACAACGTCTATTTGGAACTGGCCATTGTCGCCAAGGTGTCCCAGGACGCCGCCCTGGCCGCCGGCAAGCCGCCCCCGGGCGTGGTGGTGACGGATAAGAATGGCAACCGCGTCATGGTGGACCTGTTCACCGCCGTCTCCATGATGGGCGACCGCCGCGGCCACTATATGCCGCGCATGCGTCAGCCGGGCAAGTACAAGGTCACAGGGCGGAAACCTGACGGGCGCATGCACTCAGAGTTCCGCGATGGGACGTATATCCCCAGGGCCGGAAAACTTGACTTAGACCGCGCGGCGGCCGAAGCACTGGGCGCCAAGTTGCGTCGGGAAGGGTACACTGAAATCACGATTGAAAAGGTGGCGGCCCTGCCCGAAAGCGTGTTCCTGAATGCCGGGAAGCTGATGGACCAGATGCAGGTCATCAACCGCGCCTTGGAAGAAGCCGTAAAGCGCGGCGACTTCAAAACCTGCCTCAAGGAACTGGAGTACGAGGGCCGCTGGTCAGTCACCAAGGACGGCAAGCCAGAACTGCTCCTGGCCAAGGGCAACATGAGCGCGGAGGAGCGGGCGCTGATGAAGCAGTACGGCGGCCAGTTCTATGACGCGGCCGGCGGAAACAATAAGGTCTGGCACTTCACCCAGCCGAACCGCAAGCGGACTTTGAAAATCCTGTTCGGCGAGAAGGCCGCCACGGCCGCCGGCGAGGAACTGGCCAAGATGGAACGCCAGGCGCAATCCTACGAAGACAACTTTCAGGGCCGGATTGAGCGCGCCATCACCCAGGACCTGTTGGCCATCCGGGAACAGAACCGGATGCAGAACTCCATGGCGTCCCTGTTCGCCGAGGAACTGGGCCACCAGTTCGCCGACCTCTGGCGCGGCCACGGCAGCCGGGCGCGGATGATTGGCCGTTCCGGGGCCACCGGCGCCGACGTGGTGACCGGCTACGAGAAAGACCCGCTCCTGGCCATCTCCATGGCATCGTCGGCCGTGGCCGGCGGCTCCGCCAAGCGCGAAACCCTCACCGGTATCATGAACTCCATCACCGGGCAGGACTTCATCTCCTGGCAGGCGTTCCGGGAAGCGGCAGAGGTCAAGGGCAAAGAAGTCACCTATGACGACTACCGCGAAGCCCAGCGCGGCCATGGTATCGACGCCTCCCAGCAACAGAACGCCTATATCGCCGCCCGGAAGCTGTACGATGACCTGGCCCGCAATTCCGAACCGCTGGACCGGGCGTTCGGAACGCTCAAGGCCCTGGCCGCATTCAAGTATCTCGGGTTCCGTGCCGCGTCCGCCATCGTCAACTTGACCAGCCTGCCCACCGCGTCCGCCGCTGTCATTTCCAAGTACGGCAAGGTGGGCTTGGGCAACGCCATGGTGAAGTTGGGCGGGGCCGCCGCCCAGTACGCAGCGTTCCAGACCAACGGCAAAAAGGCCGGGCCGGGATGCACCAAAGAAATGGCCGAGCTGTTCCACGACCTCCGCGCCCGTGGCTGGCACGAACCGCGAATGGTCCTGGAGGCAACCGAGATCCTGCAAAGCAAGTGGACCGGTGCCATGCGCACGGTGCTCAACTGGTCCATGTTCCCCATGGCCGTCACGGAACAAATCAACCGCGTCACCACCCTTGCCGCCGCCTACGCCGCGCTGAAGGAATCGGCCGCCCCCGGCACATTCGACCACGAAGCCGCCATGACCGAGGCGAAACGCATTTCCGACCTGGCCAACGCCGTGTTCGACAAGGCCAACCGCCCGGAAGCGGCCCGCGGCGGCGGGGTCGGAGCCCAGATGTTCAACTCCTGGTATGTGTTCCAGGGGTACATGCACAACTACATACTGACCATGGCCAAGCTCGGGTTCACCAGCAAGCAGGGCATCCACATGCTGCTGTCCGGCGCCGCCATCGGCGGGATTGCCGCGTCGCCCCTGATCGCGGCCGTCCTGGCCGTCATCAAAAAGCTCGGCGTGGATGATGACCCCGAGGAGGCGTTGCTGGCATTCATTAAGTCCACCGCCGGAGACGAAGCGGAGACGTTCGCCCGGCAAGGCCCGCTGGCCCTGGCGGGCGTGGACATCAGCGGCAGCATGGAAATGCGGCTCAAGCTGCCGACCACGCTGGCGGAGTTGTTCGGCGCCCCCGGTTCGGTTGTCAAGGATATCGGTAGCGCCGCCGGCGAACTGGCGCGCGGCAACATCCTCAAGGGCACGGAAAAAGCATTGCCGGGCGCCTTTGGCAACGTCGCCCGCGGCTTCCGCGAAGCCACCCAGGGCGTCACCACCAACAAGAACACCCCCGTCCTGTTCGATGGCGAGCCCGTCAAGGCCACCGTTGGCGAAGCAATCACCCGCGCCGTGTCATTCACCCCGGCCCGGTTGTCGGCCATCCGCGAAAAGAACTGGGCGGCCAAGGAAAAGAAGACCGCCTACCGCGAGGCGCGCGGCGAAATCTACAGCCGCCTGCGCCAGTACTGGAACACGCCGGCTGACCTGCGCGGCGAGGACGATCAAAGCGAGATCACGGAAGACATCGCCGACTACAACGCCGAAGCCGGCCCGGACGATGAACAACCGATTGAAGAGAAGGACATTCGCCGCGCCCTGCACGGCACCCCGGGTGAAACCACACACCCCGTCAAACGCGCCGGCACGGCCGGCGGCTGGGGCCGGGGGGCTGGTTCAGGCTGGGGCGGAAAAGGCGCCGCGGCGGGCTGGGGACGGGGCCTGCCCGTCACCAGCAAGGCCAAGCGCGGAATACCGGCGTGGTAAGATTTTTTGCGCGCCGGTTAGTGTGACACCAGCATTGGCTATAGCGTGCCCTTAAGACACAGAATGGAGATCGCCGCCCATGCAGACCATTTCCCTGCAAGAGATCATGGCCGACAACCTTGATTGCATCCACTACGAGGATGCCAATTACGATTATTACTGCCGCGCATTTCCCGGTACGGCCCGTGCCGCGACGAGTTGGATCGTCAAGCGCATCAGCAAAACCACGGATGATGTGCGGCACGCCGGGGGCAGCCGGGAAGCCAAGTGGGCGGCCACGGACCTGGCCACCGTTGCCGCGTATTCCTACACCGACTAACGGGAGTGGCGTTTATGATTGGCTACCTTTCCTCACCTGAAGCCCGGACCGCCCTGTGCCGATTGAGTTCAGGATCTGCGGCCACCGTCAATGCCATCGGGGGTGTGTTCACGAAGTTGCTCATTCACTTCAATGGCGACTTGTTAGATGCCGCCAAGGGGCATACGCTGGTCAAGTCCGCCTCGATTGGCTACAGCAGTACGGTTAAAAAGTTTGGTTCTGGCGGCCTCGCCTCGGACACTAGCGGACACCCCTTCTTTCAGACTGATCTAAGTGCAGATTTCGCAATCGCGGGCGGAGACTTCAGTCTTGATTTCTGGGTAATGAACCTGGATGGGCAGGGCATGCCGACTATCGAGCTGTTCAACGGCGGTTCCGTCTATCTCAAATTGAAGCTAAAGGACTATACAAGCTCCACCCTCATCCTTACTCCACTAACAGGCGATCCCTACACATCCACGGGCGTTAGCATGGCCCATGGCGCATGGACACATTTGGCAGTCTGCAAGGTGGGCAATGTACTTTTAGTGTACAAGGATGGGGTGGTAGCCTCGACGGTCACACTCTTATCCTCGACGGCTCTTGATACAGCAGCCACGGTGGGGTTGAGGATGATGTCCGTGGGTGTTGGCAACACGGTCCACCTAGATGAGGTCCGGTTCTGCAATGGAATCGCCATGGCGCCGCTGGGCGTACCAACCGCCGAGTATGCCGACGCTGACGGCGCCCTCACCCCCAGTCAACTCAATGTCCCGTGCGCCGCCCGAGCGGCCCTGGACGCCAAACTGGCACTGTAACGAAAGGGTCGTCAATATGTCGCGGCGC
>CAITYL010000169.1 GCA_903896595.1 uncultured Lentisphaerota bacterium | reverse complement strand
GGGCGCTTCCACCACAAGCCATACTGGCAGATCATTCATCGTCGCTCGCATGGGCTTGTGGTGGAAGCGCCCCCCGCGTTAAGACACAAAAAGGTTTGACGGAGGGTTTGGGAACCGCCTTTCCTCAAAAGGGGGTTCCCAACCGCTGCCGGTTTCCGGCGGGCCGGTGGGGGCTTAGGCGCGCTGGCGGAAGAGGCGGTGGACGCGCCAGGAGGCGATCATCACCAGGAGGACGGTGAGCCCGCCCATGGCCAGCAGATGGTTTTGCCAGAGCTTGTTGCCCCACAACGCGGGCAGGCCGGCAAAGGCGGTGTCGGAGGTGATCTGCAAGGCGGCGGCGACCGGGTTGAGGGTGAGGATCCAGGCCTGCATTTCGGGGGAAACGCGGCTGCCGAGAAGGAAGACGCCGAGCGGTGCCAGGCACAGGGTGCAGGCGAACAGGTAGCTGGCGGCGGTGGCGGCGGCGGTGTTGCGGCAGAGCGAGGACGCGGTCAGGCCGGCCGCTGTCAACACCACGGTGGAGAGGATCAGCACCGCCAGCCAGGCACCCAGGCGCCAGTAGGCGGCCGTGCTCTCCAGATAGGCCAGGGCGCCGAGCACCGGCAGGCTGCTGACCAGGAAGATCAGCACGTAGAGAAAGGACGCCTCAAGCTTGCCCAGCACCACGCGGGTGGCGGAGAGCGGGGTCAGGCGCAACATCAGCAGAGTGCCGCTGGCGACCTCGTCGGTTATGCTGCCGCTGCTGATGGCCGGGGCCAAGAAGGCGAGCACGCCGAGCTGGAAGATGATGGCCGCCACTCGCAGCTTGTCAGCGTCGAGGAAGGTGCCGTACTGGTTGGCAATCAGGATCAGCAGTCCCAGGCTGAGCGACATGCAGACAGCCAGGCCGCGGATGATGAACTTGGGGTTGCCGAACAGCTTGCTGCGCATTTCGGCGACGAACACCGGGTTCTGGCCGCGCCGGATCGGGTTGCGGCGGCGCAACGGGTCGATCAGGTAGAAGGGGAAGCCGAGCTTGCGGCGGATGGCGGTCTTGCTGTCGTCATAGTGTTCCGCCGGCTTGGGCGGCCGGGAGCGGAGCGGCTTGAAGATGAAGAAGCTGAAGACCGCGAAAAAGAGCACGCCCAAGCCGGCCATGCCGGCCAGATAGGTGCGGAACACGGTCTCGGCGGTGGCGGCGCCGCCGACGGCGAGGGAATAGCGTTCGGCGTAGTTGAGGGCGAACAGCGCCTCAAAAGGGCTCATGGCCCGGATGGAGCGCAGGGCCGGGTTGAGGACGGGGAACTGGGTCAGCAGGGCGGCCGGCAACCAGGTGGCGCCCGCCAAAATAATGATGCCGATATAGGTCAGGACCAGGGCGGTGTAGCCGCGCCGGCAGATGGCGCTGGCCGCCAGGCCGAGTAGGCCGTAGACCAGGGTGGCGGCGGCAATCACCGCACACGCTCGGGACAGGGTGGGCAGCGAGATGCCGCCGCTGAGCGCGCATACCGCGGTCACCGGCAACGACACCAGGAGCAGCAGAAACGCCATGCCGAGGGAGGCGGCCAGTTTGCCGGTCATGATCTCGCCGGGGGTCAGCAGCGAGGTGAACAGCAGGTCGAAGGAACCGCGTTCGCGTTCGCTGGTGATGCAGGTCGAGGTGAAGCCCGGGGTCATCAGGATCATCAGCAGCAGATTGCCGCCGAGGAAGACGGAAAAGATCTCATTGCCCGAGGTTTCGGAAAAGATGCCGCTACGCGGCCACAGGAGCAGCAGGACCGCGCTCAACAGGCCCAGCAACACCACCGCGAACAACAGGCTGCGCCGGTTCCGGCAGTGGGCCTGGAATTCGCGCCGCAGAATGGGATTGCCCAGAAAAATCATGGGTGATAACGTGATGGGTGATGCGTGACACGTGACGCGTGAATGGTGAATGACCTTCAGCCTAACAGCCTTCAGTCTTCAGCCTAGGAAAGTATAAACGTGAAGTCGGGGCATGCAAGAAGGGCCGGCGGGTAGCCGGTCAGTGTTAGGGACAGGGTCGAGCGCCGACGGGAAAGTGGTTTTGTAGGACACTTAGGACTCTTGGGACCATTGGGACGCTTGGGACTGGCGGTGGTTTCCGCCGGCGTCCTAAGGGTCCCAAGAGTCCTAATGGTCCAAATGGTCCTATTTTTTCGCCGGCATTTTTTATCGGCCCGGAAGCCGGTGGGGCTCCGCCTGCGGAATCCGCAAACGGCACCACACACGCAAACCGCGCGGCGGTTTGGTTTCGGCTTGGCCGGGGATAGGGTATGCGACATGACCGACTCACCGTCAATTTCGCCTGCTGTCATCATCGCCGGTCTGCCGTTTTGCAAGTTGACCGCGGCCGGGAATGATTTCCTGTGCGTGGACAACTCGGACGGGCGGCATGACGCGCTGTTCACCGGTCCGGCGGCGCCGGAGGTGGTGCGCCGCCTGTGCCGGCACGGGTTGGGCGTGGGCGCCGACGGTGTGATTGTGGCCCGCCGGTTGCCGCAGCACCCGCTGGCCGATGTGCAGGCGCGCTTTCTGGAGCCGGACGGGTCGGAGGCTGAGTTGTGTGGCAATGGCACCGCCTGCTGTGCCGCCTGGTGGCTGGAACACATGGAGCCGGGCCTGGATGCCGTGACCCTGCTGACCGCCGCCGGCATGGCCCGCGGCCGACGTAGCCAAGACGGTCCGGGCCGGATCCGGGTTTGCATCCCGCAACCGCGTGATTTGCAGCCGGAAGAAACCGTCGAGGTCGAGGGGCGTACCTGGACCTTGATCCGTCTCACCATTGGCGTGCCGCACGCCGTGGTCTTCGTGGACGATGTGGGACCGCTGGACGTGGCCCGGTGGGGCGGCCTGCTGCGCTGGCATTCGCGGTTCGCTCCGCGGGGGATCAATGTCAATTTCACCCAGGTGCTGGGAGAGGGCGAGATCGCCGTGCGCACCTTCGAATTTGGCGTCGAGGCGGAGACCCTAGCCTGCGGCACGGGCTCGGCCTCGGCGGCCATCGTCACCACCCTGGCGCGCGGCTGGAACAGCGGACTCCGCAGCGGTGAGACCCCGGTCCGGGTCCAGGTCCGCGGCGGTGAAACCCTGAAGGTGTGGTTTGAGGCCCGCGGCACGCCGGTGGAGGTGACGGACGTCTGCCTCGAAACGCGCGTCCGCACCGTCTATGACGGCGTTGTCCGCCCCCAGTTTTTGACGGGTGGATGATAGTTTTGTTGGACCATGTTGGGAACCCCCTTTTGAGGAAAGGCGGTTCCCAAACCCTCCGTCAAACCTTTTTGTGCCTTTTTGCAGATTGCGCAGGCCGCCCCAGTGATCCCAATCATGGCCTGTCGTGCTAAAGCCGCCTGCGCAATCCGCAAAGCCTACACAACATTGGCGGCACGGACAAACACGGACGCCCACGGACGGGCACAGCATGGCGGCACTCAATGGGTCCGTGTGTGTCTGTGAAAGTCCGTGCGCGTCCGTGGCCGCCGTTGCAGACCCGGCGGTAGTCAATCTTGTCTGTGCCCTCTGTGTCCTCTGTGGTGAAGTGAAGTTATTTGGGTTCCGGCTGTGCCGGGTTGGGGTGCATCCGGCACATCGATCTCCCACGCACTATAATAGCGGCATCACGGTTTTGGCCGAGCTTTTTATACTGCGTTAGGGTGAAACATGAATTAAACCGCAGATTGCCGAATGTTGAACCGCAGAACACTGTATAATTACCTTCAGCCTACAGCCTAACAAGCTTCAGCCTAACGCCGTACACATGCCTGACTCACGCCGGAACCCGTCACGGGGGCGCGCCTCGTCCTCCGATTCGCCGCCACCACCGCCGCCGCCGCCACTGGACGGCGACGCGGCGGAGGGAGCGGTTGCGCCGCCGGAACTGGAGATGGACCTGGCGCCGTTCCTGCCGCCCTTGACGTCGTGGTCGGAACCGGAAGCGAACGTGGTGCCGGGGTTGGCGCCGGAACCGGCGTCCCCGCCGGAAGACCCCGACGAGATCGAGGTGGTGATTCCGGCTGGCCTGCGCAAGCCGATGCCGTGGCTGGCGGCGCTGGCTTCGGCGCGGCTACCCTATCGCCTGGAACGGGGCGGGGGGGGGCTGGGAAGTGCGGGTGCCGGCACCCTGGGCGGCGCGCGCCCGGCGTGAACTGGATGCCTATCAGCGCCTCAATTACCTGTTTCCGCCGGCGCGGCCGGACGAGCAGGCCTGGCGGCCGGCGCGGGCCGCCGACCCCGGCGTCAGTTTTTGGCTGGCGGTGGCGCTGGTGCTGTTTTACGTTCAGACCGGGCCGTTCGCCGATGCCGGCGCGGTGGCCCATCGCGGCGCGGCGGACGCCGATGCCATCCGCGCCGGCGAGTGGTGGCGCTGCGTGACCGCCCTGACCTTGCACGCCGACCTGGCCCATGTTGGCGCCAATGCCGTCTGTCTGGCGGTCTTCGGCCGCTGGCTGTGCCAGAGCGTGGGCTTGGGGCTGGGCTGGGCCGCCATCGTGCTGGCCGGCGCCTTCGGCAACTTGGCCGCCGTTTATTTGAGTCAGCCGGAGGGACACTCCGCCGTCGGCGCCTCAACGGCCACTTTTGGGGCATTGGGGACCCTGGCGATGTTTGCCTGCCGCCGCCGGTTCAGCGGCTGGCGCGACTTGCGGTCGGTGTGGAGCCGGAGCTGGGTGCCGCTCCTGGCCGGCGTGTCGTTGCTGGCCTTTCTTGGCACCGGTCCCGGCACCGATCTGCTGGGGCATTTCTACGGCTTTGTCTGCGGGCTGCTGCTTGGCGTCCTGCTGCTGCCGGCGCTCGACCGGCCGTTGCCCGGCTGGATCCAGGCGCTGGTCGGCACCCTGACCGCCGGCACTGTCGCCGCCTGCTGGTGGCTGACCGCCCAGGCCCCGGGGTGACCGGGGTGCATGACAGTTTTGTCGGATGATGTTGGGAACCCCCTTTTGAGGAAAGGCGGTTCCCAAACCCTCCGTCAAACCTTTTTGTGCCTTTTGCGGATTCCACAGGCCGCCCCTGCTGTCCAATCGTGGTTTGTCGCGCGACGGCGGCCTGCGGAATCCGCAAAATGAAACAAAAGTTTTAGGAAGGGGGGTGCAGAGTGAACATGTGAACGACCCGGCGGAGCCGGGACTGCGAAGCGCGGAGCGCGGGGGCAGGGCATTTTTCACGGGCGGAATTATGGTATGGGCATGAATCTTGTGGACACCATTCAGCAGTTGCGGCGGGAACGCCGCGCGGTCATTCTCGCCCACACCTACCAGCCGGCGGAGGTCCAGGACATCGCCGATTTCGTCGGCGACTCCTACGGGCTGAGCAAGCAGGCCAGCCTGGTGGATGCCGACCGCATTATTTTTTGCGGCGTCCTGTTCATGGCGGAAACCGCCGCCGTGCTCAATCCCGGCCGCCGGGTGGTGATGCCGGACGCCACCGCCGGCTGTCCCATGGCCGACATGATCACCGCCGACCAGCTGCGCGCCTTCAAGGCGGCGCACCCTGGCGCGCCGGTGGTCTGCTACGTCAATTCCACCGCCGAGGTCAAGGCGGAAAGCACGATCTGCTGCACCTCCTCGAACGCGGTGGAGATTGTCAACTCGCTGGGGGACGTGCCGGAAATCCTTTTTGTTCCGGACAAGTTCCTCGGCCGCTTCGTCGAACGCAAGCTGAACCGCAAACTGGTGTTGTGGGACGGCTTCTGTCCGACCCACGCCATTCTCCGCCCGGAAATGGTGCAAAAGGCGCGGCGCGAACATCCCAACGCCCAGGTCATGGTTCATCCCGAGTGTTCGCCCGAGGTGCAGGATCAGGCGGATCACGTCATCAGCACCGGTCAGATGCTCGCCCTGGTGAAGCGGAGCGAGTGCCGGGAGTTCATTGTCGGCACCGAGGAGGGTATTCTCCACGCCCTGCGCCGGGCCGCCCCCCAGACCGTGTTTCATCATTTGACGCCGTTTCTGCGCTGCCCGAACATGAAGAAAACCACCCTCGCCAAGGTCGCGCACGCCCTGGAAACGGACGAAACCCGCATCACCGTTCCCCCCGCCGTCGCCGACGGCGCCCGCCGTGCCATTCTCGCCATGCTCGCTCACGGCGGCGGGTGAGGACGTAACCCAAAGAAAAGTAACGAGGTTATTCCCATCACCGGGAGCCGCCCGTCCTCGGGCGGACGAACCCGTCATCGTCGGAGACGCGCGTCATGGGGTTGGCGGACGGTGGCCCAAAAAAGGGCGGAACTGCTGTGACGCCATCGAGTTCCGCCCGAGGACGGGCGGCTCCCGGTCTTGAAATAACGCCGATACCGATGTCGATACCGACCCCGGCAAAAGCTTCGTGATCTTCGTGGCTTTGTGTGAGACATTTCTTACGTCTTTAAGGTACCCACCGCACCATGGCAACGCCGCTGTTTGAACTGGCCGGGGTGAGCTTCGCCTATCCGGGGTTTGCGCCGGCGCTGGAGCAGGTGTCGTTCCAAGTGGCTGCGGGGGAACGAGTGGCCCTGCTGGGCGCCAACGGCAGCGGCAAGTCCACTCTGTTGCTGTTGCTGGACGCCCTGGTTTTTCCCACCGCGGGGACGATCCGCATGCGGGGCGAACCGCTGACCCGCGCGGCCGCGGATGACACCGCTTGGGGGCGGCGGTTTCGCCAGGAAGTGGGGCTGCTGTTCCAACAGGCGGACGCGCAATTATTCTCGCCGTCCGTCGAAGAGGAGTTGGCCTTCGCCCCGCTCCAGCTCGGCCTGCCGGCCGCCGACGTCGCACGCCGGGTGGACGATGCCCTGGCCATGATGGACTTGGCGCCGTTGCGCCGCCGTCCGCCCCAGACCCTCAGCGCCGGCCAGCAGAAACGGGTCGCCCTCGGCGCCCTGCTGACCGCCGCGCCCCGCGTGCTGTTGCTGGACGAACCCACCGCCGGCCTGGATCCGCGCCATCAGGCACGCCTGCTTGAACTGCTGGCCGGCCTGAGCGAAACCGGCATGACCCTGATCACCGCCACCCACGACTTGACGCTTCTGCCGCACCTGGCCGACCGCGCCCTGGTGCTGGATGAGGAGCATCGGTTGGCGGCGGTGGGGCCGGTCCACGACATTCTGCATGAGACCGAACTGTTGGCCCGGGTCAATCTCATTCACGCCCACTCCCACCGCCATGGCGAGGTGCTGCACGTCCATCCCCACACCCACATCATCGCCCACGACCATGGACATTAAGTGTTATACTGCGTTAGGGTGAAAAATAATTTAACCGCAGATTGCCGAATGTTGAACCGCAGAATCTTGAGGTCGTTGCTGTCTTTCAGTGGACTTCCTTCGTTATTCGGACCTCAGCATTCGTCACTCTGCGGTTGTAAAAAAGTCAAGTTTTCATCCTAACGCGGTACACTCGGGCCTTTGGGCGGCCGGATGCTTTCTTCTTCACACACCGTCACATCGACCGTGAGGTTGTTGGCCGTGCGGTCCAGCTTGCCGCCGATCACGTCCATGGCCATTTTGACCACCGCCTCCCGGTGGCAGGTGATGTAGGCGATCCGCGGATAGAGATAGATGTCCATGGGCAGCGGACTGCTGTTGGCCACCACGCTGAAATCCTCCGGCACCGACAAGCCCGCTTCCCGGATCGCCCGCAACCCCGCCCAGGCCCCGCTGAACGACCGGTAAATGAGGGCGCTGGGGCGATTCCGGCCGGCGACGATCCGGCGGGTGGCCTCATAGGCGGCGACGGCGCTGTCTTCCCACGGCTTGACCTCCCCGTGGTTGACCGCCAAATTTTTCTGCGGCAGTCCGAAATCGGCCAGGGCGCGCCGCATGCCTTCCTGGACCAGTTTTTCCCCCTGGTTTTTCGGCTCGTTGCCGACGTACGCCAGGCGGCGGTGCCCCCGGCCGGCCAGCAGCTCGATGTCCTTGTAGCCGTTTTTGTAATGGTCGGGATTGATGGTGAACACGTTGTCGTAGACGCTTTGTTCGCCGCTGATCACCACCACCGGCACCCCCAGCGCATGCAGCAGCCGCTGTCCGCGCCCCTCGGTCAGTTCGGTGGCGGTGTGCGCCAGAACCCCCTTGAGCTGCGGCGATTGTCCGGCCAGTTCCTTGATCAGGGACAGATTGGAAAAGCGCGAAATCCGCGCCTCCACCATGTCGAGCTGCCGCTGCCGCGCCAGTTCCTCCACGATCTTGCGGAACAGCAGGTATTCCAGGGCCGGATAATCCGGATACGCGTACAGAATCTGGCCGCCAAAGGAAAAGTCGGTGGCGGAGAAAATCCGCCGCTCCTTGCTGCGGACAAACGAGCCGCGCCCTTTTTTGCGCTCAATAAAGCCTTCCCGTTGCAGGGACAGCATGACGTTTTGCACGGTGGCCCGGGACGAGCCGAAACGTTCCGCGATCTCCTTCTCCGTCGGCAGCAGGTCGCCGACCTGGGCCGCGTTGATGGTCCGGAGCATCTGTTCGCGAATGGTGCTGTGCAGGCTTTTTTTATTCATAGCAGGTATCAATATAGAAATGACTGATCAATTGGCAAGCGGCGGTTCATTTTACCGTACCCCCGCTCAGTGCCCCCGTGCTTTCGCCAGGCTGGCGCATTTGCTTTTTGCTTTTTTGATGATAACTTGTGGTAATGATTAGTCATATTGTTACTGGTGAGAATTTTGTCTGATCGTTGATGCCCGGCGCCGCGGATGGCGCCGCGACGCCCCAAACCCAGCCCCGCCCCCAAAGGAGAACGCCCCGATGAGCACCGCCTTGAACACCGTTGTGGGATCCGTCCTGCTGGCCGCCAGCCTTGGCGCCGCCGCCACCGCCGCCCCAGTCACCACCGTTGCCACGGAAAGCGGCAACTATTTCCGTCACATGCCGGCCGGCGGCGCCTACTATTGGAGCTCGAGCGTGGCGACCGGCGAAACGGTTGGCCCGGTGGTGTGGGACGACAGCAATCCGTTCAACGGCACCACCTACAGTTACCGCGACTATTACGTGTTCGACCTGCCGGCCTTGGGGTATGGCAGCGCCAGCATTACCGGGGTGACCCTGAAAATCACCGAGACCAACCCCAATTACTTTGTCTATGCCGGCGGCAACCTGAACCTGTTGGCCAGCGCTTCGGCCACCAACAACAGCGGCACGAATTACGGCACCAGCGGCGTGAATGTGCCCGTCAATCCCGCCTATGGCACCGATAACGGCACCGCCTACACCGACTATTCGGTGCTTGCGGCTGGCAGTTACTACGACGGCCCCAAGACGTTCAGCATTGACGTGACCAGCGCCGTCAAGGCAGCCTATGCCGGTGGCCAGAACTATATGTGGTTCACCTTGTACGTTACTGTGCCGAGCAATCTCGCCTGGCAGTCCAGGTTTGCCACCCAGAACAACGCCACGGCCGCTTACCAGCCGCAGTTGACCATCGTGCCGGAACCGGTGGCGCTGTCGCTGCTGGCGTTGGGCGCGCTGGCCGGCCTGGGCCGGCGCCGGCGCTGAGCAAACAAGGGACCTAAACGACCTAAGGGACCTAACGGCTTTAAGGGCCATCCCTTAGGTCGCTTAGGTCCTTTGGGTCCTTTCCCCAAACCCCTTTTTCCCCGGCAGCATCAACCCCCAAGAGCGTCAGCCATGAAACGCTTCACCCTCATTGAGCTGCTGGTGGTAATCGCCATCATCGCCATCCTGGCCTCCATGCTGCTGCCGAGCTTGGGCAAGGCGCGGGACACCGCGAAGCGGGCGGTCTGCCTGTCGAACGAAAAACAGCTCGGGCTGATCGCCACCAGTTGGATGGACGACCACAACGGCTACCTGCTGGCCATGTCCGTTCCCGCGTCATATCCCGCCCCGTACAGTCCCGGCGTCTACGGCGCGGGATACAGTTGGATCGCCACCCTGTGGATGAACGGGTACTACGGCAACGTCACGGCGGCCCCGACCCCGGCCGGCACCATTTTCTCTTGCCCCGCCTGGACGCCGGGCTCAACCCTGGTCTGCGAAAACGCCAATGACTGGCGCTGGAACGATCCGCATTACGGCTACAATTATGGCTGGCTCGGCCAGGGCAGCAGCAGTTATTACTATAATTTTCACCGGCTCACGGACGTTGAACTGCCCTCGGAAACCGTGGCCTTCGCCGACAGTAACTACGGCTCCTATGTCGCCCCCAACTGGGCGGGCGGCCAGCCCAAATTCCGGCACGGCAGCAATGGCACCAATGTGCTGTGGGTGGACGGACACGCTTCCGGCCTGACCGACCGCGAACTGTTGGGCACCCCGGCCGGCGTCGAGAGCGGCCTGGCCTTTGCCGGCTACCGCTATTGGTGGCTCAAAAAGTCAGCGCCCACCACCGGCATCAACGACTGATGCGGGCGGCGGGCCGCCGATGGCGCGCCATATTACCCCCAAAACCAAACGACGGTTCGGAACTGAGGACTGGGGTGCTATGGCTACACGCGTGGTGATTTTGGGGGCGGCGGGGCGCATGGGGCGGATGCTGGTGGCCGGGGCATTGCACGATCCGGAGCTGGCGCTGGCGGGCGCCATTGAGCTTGCCGGTAACCCGTTCCTCGGCCAGGACGCCGCCGTCGTGGCCGGCCTGCCGGCTTGCGGAGTCCGCATTACCGATGATCTGGCGGCCGCCCTCCAGGGCGCCGATGCCGTGATCGATTTCACCGCCGCCGAGGCCGCCGTACCCAATGCCATCGCGGCGACGCAGGCGGGCTGCGCCGCCGTCATCGGCACCACCGGCCTGTCCGCGGCCGTGCGTGCGGCCCTGTCCACCTTGGCCAGCGACGGCGCCCGCATCGTCAGCGCCCCCAATATGAGCGTGGGGGTCAATCTGTTGTTTTACCTCAGCGACCTGGTGGCGCGCCGGCTCGGTCCCGACTATGACATTGAGGTGGTCGAAATGCACCACAACCAGAAAAAGGACGCCCCCAGCGGCACCGCCGTGCGCCTGGGCGAGATCCTCGCCGGGGCCGCCGGGCTGGATTATGCCACGGATGTCCGGCATGGCCGTGAAGGACTGCCCGGGCCGCGCACCAAGCGCGAGATCGGCATGCATGCCGTCCGCGGCGGGGATGTGGTTGGCGATCACACGGTCATTTTTGCCGCCACTGGCGAGCGCGTCGAACTCACCCACAAGGCGTCCAGTCGCGAGACCTTTGCCAAGGGCGCCCTGCGCGCCGCCAAGTTCCTGCGCCAGGCCCCCCCGGGCCTCTACGACATGCAGGACGTCCTCGGCCTCCGCTGAGACCGGGCCAAGATGTTGGGGCCACCCTTTTGGAAAAGGGTGCTCCCCAAGCCCCTTCCCAAAACTTTTGGATCTTAAACCGGAGGGCGCTTCCGCCACAAGCCCACGAGTGCGAAGGCGATGATTTGCCAGAACGGCTTGTGGTGTATGCGCCCTCCGCGTTAAGGCACAAAAAGGTTTGACGGAGGGTTTGGGACCCGCCTTTCCTTAAAAGGGGGTTCCCAACATCATCCTACAAAACGGTCATGCTCCCCTCAAACGATGGTGCTATTGTCTTTTCCGGGACGCTGTTTATATTTTTCCATTGATACGCCGTCTCTCTTTTTCTTCCATCCCAGCGAAAGGATACTCCCATGCCCGCCTGTGTTGACAAAGACAAGTGCACCGCCTGCGAAGCCTGCGTTTCCACCTGCCCGGTCGAAGCCATTGCCATGAAGGGTGGCAAGGCCGAAGTCAGCGACGGCTGCGTGGATTGCGGCCAGTGCGTCGACGCCTGCCCGGTCAACGCCATCGCCATGAAGTAAGTCCGGCGCCGCTTGTCGCGGCCGCCGCATCAGCCAAACCGGCCCCCGGCAACGGGGTGTCGGTTTTTTTGTGGGCGAGATCGACAAAATTGTATCAAGGTGGGCTTTTGCCACAATCGTGTATCACCGGCGGGGGGCGGGTTTGGGTGGGGATGTTTAGTGTTTAATTTGTTTAAAATAAGGTTATTATAACTGTAAGATGGAGGCTGGCACGGTCGGTGCTATCACCCTGCCGATCGGTTGCTTCGCCAGAGCCGGTCACCCGGACGTCCGTGACGGCCGGAAGCAACCGCAAGTCAAACCTATCCGAGGAGAAATTCATGAGAACGCATCTGCTAAAGAAATCGGCGGCGCTGGCCCTGCCCGTCGCCGGACTGTTCGGTCTGGCGGCGTGGGCGCAAGAGGCCGCCGCCCCCGCCGTGGCCGCCGTCGCGGCCGCCGCGCCGGCCGTGCCCAAGATTGATTCGGGCGACACCGCCTGGCTGCTCATCAGCACCGCGCTGGTGATGCTGATGACCCCTGGACTGGCCTTCTTCTACGGCGGCCTGGTCCGCAAAAAGAACGTGTTGTCCGTCCTCATGCAGTGCTTTATCACCCTGTGCCTGATTTCGGTCACCTGGGTGCTGTTCGGCTACAGCCTGTCGTTTGGCCCCGACATCAAGGGACTCATCGGCAGCCTGTCATGGGTCGGACTGAACGGCGTGGGGCTGGATCCATTCCCGGATTATGCCGGCACGATCCCACACCAGCTGTTCATGGTCTTCCAAATGATGTTTGCCGTCATCACCCCGGCGCTGATTTTGGGCGCCTTTGCGGAACGGATGAAATTCAGCTCGTTCTGCATCTTCACCCTGGTGTGGGCCACGGTGGTCTATTCGCCGGTCTGTCACTGGGTGTGGGGGCTGGGCGGGTTCATCCGCGGCTGGGGCGCCCTGGACTTCGCGGGCGGCACGGTGGTGCATATCAATGCCGGTATGGCCGCGCTGGCGGCCGCGTTGGTGATGGGGCGCCGCCGCGGTTACCCCAACACCATGTCGCCGCCGCATAACCTGCCGTTCGGCGTGCTGGGCGCGGCGCTGTTGTGGTTCGGCTGGTTCGGATTCAACGCCGGCAGCGCGCTGGCGGCCAACGGCCTGGCGGTCAACGCCTTTGTGGTGACCCATGTCGCCGCCGCCATGGCGGGGCTGACCTGGGCGGTGTTGGACTGGTTCTTCAACAAGCATGCCACGGTCCTCGGCGCCATCACCGGCGCGGTGGCCGGTCTGGTGGCGATCACGCCCGCGGCGGGGTTCGTCAACTGCGTGGGCGCGCTGGCCATCGGCGTGGGCGTCTCGCTGATCTGCTATCTGTTCGTCAGCGTGATCAAGCCCAAGCTCGGCTATGACGATTCGCTGGATGCCTTTGGCGTTCACGGCATCGGCGGCATCTGGGGCGCGCTGGCCACCGGCCTGTTCGCCACCAAGGCGGTCAACAGCGCCGGCGCCGACGGCCTGTTCTATGGCAATCCCGCCCAGTTCATCATCCAAATCAAGGCGGTTTTGGTGACCGTCGTGTTCTCGTTCGTCGCCAGTTACATCATCTTCAAGGTGATTGATTTGGTCATGGGCCTGCGCGTGGCCGACCAAGATGAGCGCATCGGTCTGGATCTGACGCAGCACCGCGAAGCCGGCTACACCATGCTTGAGTAATTCCACCGGATCAAAATAAAGGAAACACAGATCATGAAATACATTATCGCCATCATCCAACCCGACCGCCTCGACGAGGTGCTGAACCTCCTGGAGGAGAAAGAAATCCACCTGGTCACCGTGTCCACCGTACTGGGCCGGGGCCGGCAGATGGGCATCGCCCAGGTCTACCGCAGCCACAAGGAGGCGGGCAGCCTGCTCAAGAAGATCAAGCTGGAGATCGCCGTCAACGATCCCTTCGTCGAAGTGGCGGTGGACGCCATCATGAAGGGCGGCCGCACCGGCCAGGTCGGCGACGGCAAGGTCTTCATTCTCGACCTCAAAGACTGCCGGCGCATCCGCACCGGCGAGACCGGCCCTGTCGCCATCGGCTGATTGGCGTTCGCCGACCAGACGGTGAGCGCAAAGGTATTCAAGGCCGGCGGGGTTTGCAGCCCCGCCGGCTCCCCATAAAAACCCCGCGGCCCGGTTGGTAGTGACCGCATTGGGCCCCCGCGCACATCCTCGGCGCGGGGGCCTTTTTTTTGTGATAGCTCGCCAGCTTCGCAAGAATGAGGACACAGAGGACTGGGAAGACGTGGAGGACAACGAGGACAGCTGGCGGCGGGAATCCCATTGTCCTCAAGGTCATCTTCGTCCTCAACGTCCCCCAAAAGTCCTCTACCTGCCATTCTTTTTTCGCCAGCACCTTGCCTTTTCTGGCGCCTTCGATAAAGTTAGGCCGGAACAAGGACAACCCGATGAACACGAACTGGATGCATGGCCGTCGCTGGATGGTGCTGGTGGCGGCCCTGGCGATGGGCGGCGGCGCGAGCCACGCCGCCTCGGCTGGGCGGGAGGCGACTGCCGCTGAACCGCGACGCGCGGAGCAACCGGCATTGCCCAAACCGCAGGTCAAGACCATCGGCATCATCGGCGGGGTCAGTTGGGTGTCGTCCATCGAATACTACCGGCTGATGAACGAAATGTTCCGGGACCAGCTGGGCGGCCTGCACTCCGCGCAGATCCTGATGTTTTCCATCGAGTTCGACGACTTTGCCCAGCAGGAGCGTCTGGCGGACCGCGGCAACTGGACGCCGCTGACCGCCACCATGATTGACGCCGCGCAACGGCTGAAGCGCGGGGGCGCGGAGTTCATCGTCATTGCCTCCAATACCTTGAATTCGCAGGCCGGGATTATTGAGGCAACGGTGGGGATTCCTGTCCTCCATATCGCCGACGCCACCGGCGATGCCGTGCTGGAACGTGGCGAGCATACCGTGGCGCTGCTGGGCACCAAATACACCATGGAACAGCCCTTTTACCGGGAGCGTTTGGAGAAACGCGGCCTCAAGGTCATCACCCCCAACGCCAAAGAGCGCGATTATATCAATACCGTCATTTTTGACGAATTGTGCCGGGGCCGGATCGAGCCGGAATCCCGGAAACAGTTCGTGCAGATCATCAACCGTCTGGTCAAAGAGGAAGGGGTGGAAGGCGTCATTCTTGGCTGCACCGAGATTCCGCTGCTGGTCAAATCAGGCGATGTGGCCATTCCCGTGTTAGACACGACCGCGATCCACGCCGCCGCCGCGGTGAAGAGAAGTTTAAGCTCGAAATGAGGACGGCGAGGACCAGGAAGACTTGGAGGACAACGAGGACGGGGAGGACGCGCCTCGTGACGGGGATCATTGGGAGCCGCCCGGCCTCGGGTGGACAAGGTTACACCGTTTTCGGATTGCGGCAATTCCTTTGCCGCTTTTGGGTCGGTGCCCACCCCCGGAATATTCTCTGGCCAAGCGCGCCAAGAAAACCTTTTTGAGGCGCCACCGGCACCGGTGATATATTGGCGGCAGCAACGAGGTGAGAAAATGCACAACGAATTTACCGCCAAATGCATGGCCTGATGTTTATCTTGTTTAATCCGATCACGCTGTTTGGGTTGCTCTTTTTTGCCTTTTCCGTAAAAAACGTTATTACAAGACATTACCCTTCAGCGGTCATCTACTTCATTTTGTCTGCATGCATCATGGTCGGGGGGGCATGGGTCTGGGTAAAGGTGGCAACGCCACATGGGCCGAACCCCATGATCGAGAACCCGTTGAAACCGAGTCCCAAACCCCGAACCGAACGGTTTTGAGGAGAACGTGCTTGGGGACGGGAGAATTGTGGTCCCTGTCCCTACGCTCTCGCCTCGGGTGGCCCTTGAACGGGGTGACGGTTGGCGTGTCGCCAGAATTCACCCGTCCCGGGGGGGGGCATGCAGTTTGGCATCCGGCCGTTCCGCATCCGGAAACGGCATTTGGTAGAGATGCACGCGCGCCGAGAACTCGCGGGAAAGGCCGCGGCCCACCACCAGGACCATGAATTCCCCGGCCGTGAGCAACTGTTGATCAACCACCATGCGTTTGGCATGACGCAAGGCGTCGGCGGTATTTTCAAATTGCGAAGTCGTTTGGTGACAGGTAAATTGGGGGTACTATCAACTTTATGACCGCCACTGTTGGGAACAGAGAGAAATGGCTTACCAATTCATCGGTGAAGGCGTTCCGGAACTGAAGCTTTTTCCGAAGGAGCAACGCCGAACGATTTTCCTGCGCGCGGCAAGAAAATCATAGGAATAAGTTTGGTTGGACTGGGCGCCCTCTATTATTTTCAGATGAAAGCGATCAAGGCTGAACTTTTGAAGATGATTGAATCCCCGCAACGTGGCGCACCGAACCACCAGCCGCCTTCGGCTCCGGTGATTGGTGGCCACTGACGTTGTGCATATGGACGAATTCTCTTTCCACGCACTCTTTCAAGTCGTGTTCCAAACGGGCAAAGGCTGGAATTTGGCGCAGCGGGGAAAAGTCGCGGATATTGGCGACGACGCGGTGAACCGCTTGCGTTTCCTGCTGGCGGAATTGCTTGAGGCGGCGGCCACTGGTCTCGCTGGCGTCACGCAGATTTTGGAGCAGAAGATCCTTGGGATCGGGACACTGTTCTACCCGCGCGCCGGTCAGGATGGTTAACGGTATCTTACCGCGGGGATTGCTGGCGGCTTGCCGAATTGCGGGTTCATCAAACAATAACCAAGCCTCGGACATCCGGACGGGAACGACACAGACGGCGGGCAGTCGTGACTGTTGTGCCCATGCTTCATCCACGGCCGCATCGATCTCGCGATACCGCATGTCAGGAGGTTGCCTATCTGCGTCCCGGTGGATGAATAGTAGATCACATGGATAAAGTTCGGCGGCCTTGAGTATTTTTTCTGCCAAATTTTGTGGCGGAGTGCGGAGCTGGTGCAGATCTGCCCATTTGCCATTTACGGCGCCAATTTGGGGTAACGCACGCAGTGCCCATGCCAAAATGGGTACGAGAACACAGTCTGAAGACCCCTCCGAGACCAAGGTGAAATTCAAGTTTAACCACCGACTCATAGGCGATCATAGCCCTCCAAGCCGGGCAAGAGAATTTGCAGGTCATTACGATCAGCCACGCGGTTGCGAGGTTTGGATTTTTTCGCCTGTATGCCGTCCGCAACTTCCAGCATGGGAGATTGGGAGTCCTTCTTTCGCTGGTTGATGGGGTTTAGGTAGGCCAACAACTCTCCTTTGGCCACTATCGGGGCGGGCGGGTCCGCTTTTGTCCGCCACGTGTCGGGCAGACAACCAAAGGCCACCGCATGAAATCGTTTCTCCCCTTGACAGACTTCCTGCGGATAAGCCACCAAGATTGAATCATCGTCGACTTCCGCAACGACGATTGGCGAATGAGTGTTAATGATTACCTGCCGAAGAGGATTGTCTTCGGCAACGGCTTCGTCCGTATCGCTGGCAATATTTTGCAGTAGCTGTAGCATGGCCGGGATGCGTTCTGGGTGGATGCCGTTCTCCGGTTCCTCCAGGCAAATCACGCCTGGTGACTGAGTGTCCAAGTCCATGACGGCAAGGGCCAAGAAACGAAGCGTGCCGTCTGACAAGGATCGGGCCGGAAGGAGGGTGCCGTCCCGGCCGGAGACCATGAGGGTGAGGTTTTCGCGTTTGTCATCCTTGTCGATCGACACGCTCCGCACATCATCAATCAGGTCACCCAAGCGGTTTGCCACTCCACTGTAAATGGCGGAGGAACGTACGGCATCCGGTTGGTTACCGCCGGCTAAATAAAAGAGCGTGGCCGGCAGGTGGCCTCCATGCATGTCCAAATGATGGGGCGCGTTAATCTCATCGTATTGGCGCAGGGCGGAGGGTTCCAGTTGCAGCCGGCGCCAAGACTCCATTTCCCGTTTGGCGCAAAGCACGGTTGGGCATTCCGCCGCGCTGGCACCGGACAAAATGGTTCTCGGCAGATTTTGTGCCGGACGTGACAAGGGCTGCCCATGGCCGCCGCCATCCTGGTGAAGCATGACCACGCGGGTGCCATTCCCATCGACTTTGGACGAGATGAAATCAGCGGTTCGGTGCTTTCCCGTCAAAACGCTTTTCCGCCAGGTTCCTGGTTTGTGAGGAAAAAGAAGACTGGCATTCGCGTTAGAGCGTGGCAGATAGGTGAGTTTCTCTTTCAGAATCGTTAGGCGAGCCGGTTGGCGGCTATCCGGTTCGGCGGCATACTCCAGTTCCAAGGTGTAACAAAGCAGTGTGGTGGTGGCAGCGGCTTCCTGGCCAAAGTCATCCACCGCCTTGGACGGAACCAGCATTTCCGCCTCAAAGCGCATCGCTTTATCATACTCTCCATCCACTTGGTGAAACAGGCGCCGGATGTCAGAGGCGCTGGCACCTTCTTCGCGTACGGCCATGGCGGCCTCGTTCAAGGTTTTTGAGGCCAGCGCACTGAGAAAGCAAATGGCGTCAAAGAGGTTGGATTTGCCGACGCCGTTACCGCCCGCAATGCAGGTGAAGGGGCCGAATCGTACGTCCACGTCCACCAGGTTTTTGAAACCTGAGACCTTGAGTCGTGTCAGCATATGATACCCCTTGGCGACCCGGGGTGAGAGTTAGGGCCACAACTACTTGATAAATTTATCCCTGCCTACTATACAATGCGTAACGGGGGTTTTGCACTGTTTGTTCGCTTTGACGCCGATGACGGTGGGGGACGTGGTGGTCGAGGGCCCGCGTGAAGGCGCCCTGGAGTTCCGCCGGGGCGCGGACGGTTTCGTCGCAGCGGCCGCGGCTTTGGCCGAACGCCGTCCAGTTGCCGTCGCCGCATTAGGCGGCCGGGCGGCTGCTCCGCCGGCCGCGCGGACAGGATCGGAGACCGCAGCCACAACTCCCCAGGTGGCGACTTTGACCCGGCGACGTCCGGATGGCAACCTCTCGGGCACCGGCGGTTACCGTTGCCGCGTCCTCATAGTCTTCAATGTCCTCCGGTTTTCCCCGTCCTCTCTGTCCTCGGCGGCAATGGCCGCTGGACGGGAACTGGGGGGGGCGGGGACATTGGGGACAAATAACGCCAATGAGGACAACGAGGACGTGGAGGACGCCCCCCCACGACGGGGATCATTGGGAGCCGCCTAGCCTCGGGCGGAGAAGATTGCATCGTTTTCGTTGTCGTCCATCGTAGTCGATTCGATTACGACAACGATCACGATAACGACAGGTAATCGAATACCCAGATTCAGGAAAAGCCGAGCCTGACTTTTCCTGAAGGGCGTAGCCAGGTCCAGGCGAGGAGGAGGGCGAGGGCGTAGCTGATCCAGGAGGCGTGGAGCACGAGCTGGACGCTGGTGACGGCGGCCAGTTGTCCCTGGGCCAGCAGCGCCAGGCTGGCCACGCCCCAGGCGCCGCCGACCATCCAGGCCATGCGCATGCCGAGCTGCGGGCCGTCCACGGCATTGCGGGCCAGCGCCACCAGCTGGGAGTAGACCGAGCCCAGGCAGAAACCGGCGCCCGCCAGCAGGGCGGCGGCGGCGGGGTGGCGGATCAGCAGCAGATAGGCGACCAGCAGGGGCAGGCCGAGCATCAGCATGCAGCGGATGCCGGTGCGGGTGTCGTGGCGATGGGCGAGCACGCCCAGGAGCAGGGCGCCCACCGCGCCGCCGGCGCCAAAGAGCATGGAGCTGAAGCCGCCAAAGCCCAGGGAAAAGCCGAGTTCATGGAGCCGGGTCGGCAGCAGGCTGACCAGCAGGGCGGCGCCGGCGGTGGTGGGCAGTGCTAGGATGAACAGCCGCCAGAACGGCATCACCGGCGCGGCGCCGGCCGTGGTTGGCGCGGTGTCGACTACGCTCTCGTCAAGCTCCGTGCCCGGCGCGGGTTCCACCGCCAGGCGGATGCCGCCGGTCAGGATCAGCAGCACCATGACCACGACCGGCAGCAGCAGCGCCAGCAGGCCGAACAGTCCCCAACGCCCCACCAGCAGTGAGCAGATCCAGGCGCCGACGGCGTAGCCGAAAAAGCCGCCGGTCATGAACACCGGGGTGCTGATGCGGGCGGGGATCGCCTCCAGCGCGTGCACGGCCCGCAGGGCCTCCGGGTGCGCCACCGCCACGCCCATGCCGGTGACCAGGACGACCAGCAGCAGAATGGTGAAGGCGCCGGCGCCCGCGGGCAGAAACGCCAGGCTGCAGATGCTGCCGCCCAAGACCAGGCCGACGGGCAGGAACAACGGCCGGCTGGCGTGGGGGCGCAGGTGCCCGGTCAGCACTTGGAAGACGTTGCTGGCCAGGTTGATGACGGTGAGCATGACCACGGCCTGCGCCAGCCCCAGGCCGAAGCGCTGGCGCACCACCGGCAGGATGACGGGCAGCAGGCCGCCGAGACTGTCCACCAGGGCATGGGTCACGGTCAGGGTCAGCAGTTTGCCCCAGGCGCTGGACAGCGAGAATGGCGGGGATCGCATAAGATCTTTCGTTAACGGTGAGAAGCGTGGCGGTGGACGCAACTCGCCGAGCTGGGGCTCGGCGTTCCCAGGCCCGACCGCCCTGTTGGCGGTTTGCACCGGCCGGGCACCGGCCGTCTGATTTTCCGGGGCGCGCCCCGGAAAATCAGTAGCCGTTGGGATGGCGCTGGCGCCAGGCCCAGGCGGAGGCGACAATGGTGCGGACGTCGTCGAAGCGCGGCGTCCAGCCCAGTTCGGTGCGGGCGCGGGTGGAGTCACTGACCAGGCGCGGCGGGTCGCCGGGGCGGCGCGGGGCGGTGATCACGGGAATGGGTTTGCCGGTGATCTCCCGGGCGACCTGGATGATTTCCTTGACGCTGAAGCCGCTGCCGGAGCCGACATTGAAGCTGCCGCACAGGGGGCTTTCCAGGGCCAGCAGGTGGGCCTGGGCCAGGTCGCTGACGTGGATGTAGTCGCGAATGCAGGTGCCGTCGGGGGTGGGGTAGTCGTCGCCAAAGACTTGGACATGGGGGCGCTGGCCCATGGCGGCCTGGAGAATGATCGGGATCAGGTGGCTCTCGGGATGGTGGTCCTCGCCCCGGCGCTCGGTGGCGCCGGCGGCGTTGAAGTAGCGCAGGGCGGTGTAGCCGAGGCCATGCACCTCGTTGTACCAGCGCAGCATTTTCTCGAAGATCAGCTTGGACTCGCCGTAGGCATTGATCGGCTTGGTCGGCTCGGTTTCAGGAATGGGCACGGTGGCCGGCATGCCGTAAACGGCGGCGGTGCTGGAGAAGACCAGCTTGCGGACGCCGCAGTCCACGGCGGCGTCCAGCAGGTTCAGGCCGTTGGCCACGTTGTTGCGGAAATAGAGGGCGGCGTCGCGCATGGACTCGCCGACCTCAATGAAGGCCGCGAAGTGGATCACGCCTTCGGGACGTTCGGCGCGCAGGGCCTCGAACACGCGGTCGCGGTCGGCCAGGTCGCCATGGAGCAGGCGGGCCCGCGGATCCACCGCGTCGCGGTGGCCCTTGACCAGCGAATCATAGACCACGACCTCGTGTCCGCGGTCCAACAGATACTCCGTGGTGCAACTGCCGATATAACCGGCGCCGCCGGCGACAAGAATTTTCATGATGCCCTACCTATGTTACCCGTCGTTATCAGGTTGATAGACTGTAGGCTGTTAGGCTGTAGGTTGGAGTGGAGACGTGAAAAATTCATTCCAAGCAATCTACCGGGTGACAATGTAATACGAAAATGGTGCGCCCCAAAGGCGCCGCCTGAAGGCGGAACTTCGAAACTGTATTTGAGTGTACGGTAACGAGGAGACTGGGACGGAGAAGACCGGGGCGATGACGCCATGGCCTTGCGGCGGGTTGCCGAGCGTGGTGTAACCATGCTCCTACAGGAATGGTCAGGCCGGAAATTAGGCAAGTTTCCATTCCTGTAGGCGCGGGCGTGCCGCCCATGGGGGAGTCAGCGAAAAGTGATGACAATTGAACACAACCCAAAGCGGCCGTGGCCAGTTAAGGGACAACCATGAGCATGTTTGAAGCGGAACGGCTGGCCCGGGCGGAAGCCGGCGACCTGGCGGCATTGGCCGAGCTGGACGCGTTGGGGCTGTTTCTCGCCCCCGGCGAGGCGCCCGCAGCGTTCATTGCCAGTGTCCGCGCCTTGGATGCGCGGCTGCGGGAGTTCGAGGCCGAGTTGGCCGCCTCCGGCCGCTGCGACCTCGGCGAAGGTGTGAAACTCGAGGCTGGCCGCCGCATTCCGCCCGAGCGTTTTGCCGATGCCTGGGAAATCACCGAACGGCTGTTCGCCTTCCGCGCCGCCTGGGCGCCCGGCTTTTATGTGGACCCGACATTCTCCTGGCTGTTCGGCGGTTGCGCCTTCACTTTCGACCCCGAGCGGTTCGCCGTCTTTATCATCCGCGAAGTGTTTGCCCGGCGCGACCGCTGGCTGATCTACGGCCGCGAGGAATTGCTGGCGCACGAGGCTTGCCATGTGGCGCGCATGCCCCTGGCCAGCGAGCGCTTTGAGGAGCGCCACGCCTACGGCACCGCCGCCACCGCCTTCCGCCGCCGCTGCGGCAGCCTGTTCCGCAAGCCGTCCGACAGCCTGCTGTTCCTCGGGGTCACCCTGCTGTTGCTGGCGGCGCAATCAGCCCAGCTTTTCCTGATTCCCCGGTTACCGATGTTTCCGTTCTGGG
Source organism: uncultured Lentisphaerota bacterium (assembly GCA_903896595.1). GTDB lineage: Bacteria > Verrucomicrobiota > Lentisphaeria > Oligosphaerales > CAITYL01 > CAITYL01. Next base: position 10,158 of record CAITYL010000169.1, on the reverse strand, counting down.
GCGCCGTGGGAGCCGTTGTATTGTTTCTAGGTGTGCGTGACGCCGGGGACGCCGGCGTCTTCGCCCGCGCCCGTCGCGTGCTCGCCACCCGTTTCGGCGCCTTTGCCGGCGCCGTGCTGTTCCGCTGCTCGGATGCGGAGATCGCCGCGCTCGCTCGGCTGGCCCCGGCGGCCCTCGATGCCTGGCTGGAGGCGAAGACCGCGGCGGACTGGCGTTGGCGCATCATCCGCCACCGGTTCATGGCGCCGGAGGCACCGGCGCCAGGAACTGATATTTGACAGGTTTTCACCCTTTTTTTCGTACCTTCGGCGCGAGATTTCAATTCCCGCGCATAGCATTCGCGAACGGCGAAGCGCGGCGGGAGTGTCGGAATCCCGGCCGCCGGAAAAGACTTGTTAATGCATTTTTTATCATGTATATTAGGACTTAAATTCCTAAAAAGCATGGATAAAAATGATGATTTCCCGCGACTATCTGGCAAAATCCATCCAGGACGCCTTGCGGGAAACGCCGGTTGCCGCACTTCTCGGGGCGCGGCAGGTTGGCAAGACGACGCTGGCGCGGCAACTGGCGGCGACATGGCCGGAACCCGTCCATGTTTTTGACATGGAAGACGCAACGGACAGCCTGGCCCTGCGCAATCCGAAGCAGGCATTGGCCGGGCTGACGGGTTTGGTGATCATTGACGAGGTGCAGAGGGCGCCGCACCTGTTCACGGCGCTCCGACCTTTGGTTGACCGCATGCCGCTTCCCGCCCGTTTCTGCCTGCTGGGGAGCGCGGCGCCGGAAATCATCAGGGGCGTGTCGGAATCGCTGGCGGGACGCGTCAGCTTCGTACCCGTCACCGGCCTGACGTTGGATGAGGTGGGCGCCGGCCGTCGGGATGACCTGTGGTTGCGCGGCGGCTTTCCCCGGTCGTTCCTTGCCTCCTCTTCCAGCGCCTCGCTGGCATGGCGGCGGGACTTCATCCGGACGCATGTGGAACGGGACGTGCCGGCGTTGGGCATCCGCGTGCAGGCGGGCGTCCTCCATCGCTTTTGGAGCATGCTCGCCCATTACCACGGCCAGGTGTGGAACGGGGAGGAACTGGGGCGTTCCTTGGGGGTTACCGGCAAGACGGTCCGGCATTACCTCGAAATCTTGGAGGGGACGTATCTGGTCCGTGTGTTGCCGCCTTGGTTCGAGAACGCGGGCAAGCGCATCGTGAAATCCCCCAAGGTTTACCTGCGGGACAGCGGCCTCCTCCATGCGTTCTGGGGCGTGGAATCCATGCGGGGGCTTTTGGGGCACCCCAAGTACGGCGCCTCCTGGGAAGGGTTTGCCATGGAACAAATCCTGGCGCGGATGCCCGCTGCCCAACCCTATTTTTGGGCGACCCGGCAAGGTGCGGAACTGGATCTGTTCCTCGAACGCGACGGACGCCGGACGGGGGTCGAGTTCAAATGCGCGGACGCGCCGGACATGACCAAATCCATGCGCATCGCCATGGCCGACCTCGGACTGGACCGCCTGCTGGTGGTCTATCCCGGCGGACGCATCTACGCCTTGCAGGAAAACGTCACCGTGATGCCGCTCATGGAGGCCGTGCAACGGCTGGAAGCCGCGGAGTAACGGATAGACTGATAGGAATTTTGATTTCAGGCTTGGGGGCGGAAGGGGGAAGAATCATGTTATTTATGGCGCCGTGAGTTGCTTGCGTTCGTTTTCTGTGTTGTGGCCTTGGACCTCCAAGGCAAAAAAACACTTTTTTCCTGACCGCGTTTCACGCGACAACAGGAATCTTAGCGTTTTTTTATTGCGCCGTTGTGAAAGTCGAGAGTTTCATGGCGTTTCGTTTTGTCTTCACTCGTAAAATGGATAGATCATGTCATTCCGCACCGCCATCACGGCCTCAATTTGTATGGGATCCGCCCTGTTGCCATTGCCGGCAAGATGAATTATAGCCAGTGATCGGCGACCCCGCCAATAACCACGATTTTCAATCTGGCAAAGTAGAATTAAGGTTAAAAAAACTCAGTTCAGACATCATGAAAAATGAATAACTCCATGTTTTCACAAAGCATCGTCATTGGCGGCACGGCGCGGTTCACGGTTATTGCCCGCGAACTGGTCCGTCTCGAACATTCTCCTTCCGGCACCTTCACCGACGAGCCGACCCTGTTCGCCCGCGAACGCGCCGTGCCCGCCTGTCCCTGCGAACTCCGCAACGACGGGGCGGAACTGGTCATTGACACCGGTGTCCTGCGCTTGCGTTACCGGGGCGCGGGCGCGGCGTTCACCGCCGACAACCTGGAGATTACGGTGACGGAGGGCGGCACGCTGTGGCGGCCCGGGCTGGCCGACACGGAGAATCTGGGCGGGCCGCTGGCGACGGTGGACAATGTTCAGGGGCCGGTGCCGCTGCCCGACGGCCTGCTATCGCGCCAGGGCTGGCATCTGGTCGACGACAGCAGCGGACATTTGCTGCGCGACGGCTGGATCGTCCAGCGGCCGTTGGCGGCCAGCACCACCGACTGGTATTTCTTCGGCTACGGCCGCGACTACAAGGCGGCCCTGCGCGCCCTGACCGTCATCGGCGGCCCGGCGGCGCTGCCCCGGCGGCATGTGTTCGGTTCCTGGTACTGCCGCTGGTGGTCGTACACCTCAAACGACTACCGGGCGATTGTCGAGGAATATCGCCAACACGATTTCCCCCTCGATATTTTGGTCATGGACATGGACTGGCACCGCAAAGACGGCCGGACCGGGTTTGGCTGGGCGGGGATGCGCGGGTGGACCGGCTGGTCCTGGAACCGGGAGCTGCTGCCCGACGCGGAAACGCTGCTGGCGGAACTGCGCCGGGACCGGCTGGCGGTCACCCTCAATGTGCATCCCCATGACGGCATCCGCAGCACGGACGACACCTTCCCCGAATTCATGCGTGACTTGGGGCGGACCCCGGAGGACGCCGATCCGCCGTTCCAGGCCGGTGACCGCGACTATATGCGCGCCTATTTTAGCCACGGCCATGAACCCCATGAGAAGGCCGGGGTGGATTTCTGGTGGGTGGACTGGCAGCAGGACAGCCTGATGCCCTACGCGCATCCCGTGCCGTACCTGCAGCATCTGCCGTGGCTGAATTACCTGTACTTCGAACATACCGCGGCCGACGGCCGGCGGGGGCTTTCCTTCAGCCGCTGGGCCGGCTGGGGCGATCACCGGCACCCGATCCATTTCTCCGGTGATGCCGGCGCCACCTGGGAGATGCTGCGCTTTGAGGTGCCGTTCACCGCCGTCTCCGGCAATGCCGGCTGTTTCTTCTGGGCTCATGACGCCGGCGGTTTCCACAGCCCGCAGCGCGACCCGGAATTGTACACCCGCTGGATCCAGTTTTGCGCCCTCAGCGCCAGCCTGCGCCTGCATTCCTGCGGCGATCACCTGGACCGCCGGCCGTGGCTGTGGGGCGAGCCGTTTACAGCGGTCATGCACGCCGCGTTCCATCTTCGCGCCGTGCTTCTGCCCTATGTCTACACCAGCGCCTGGCAATGTCACCGCGACACCCTGCCGCTGCTTCGCCCGCTCTATCTGGAGTATCCGCGCTGCGAGGACGCCTACCGCTGCCCCCAGGAATACCTGTTCGGCGACCACCTGCTGGTCGCACCGGTGACCAGCCCCGGCACAGGCGCCGACTTTGTGGCCATGCAGTCGGTGTGGATCCCGGAGGGAAGCTGGGTGGACTGGTTCACGGGCGAGGTGACGGCCGGGCCGCGCTGGCTGGAGATTGCCGCGCCACTGGGGCGCATTCCGCTGTGGGTGCGGGCTGGCGTGCCCCTGCCGCTGCAACCGTACTCGCCGCGGATGACCACCGAACCGCTCTCCTGTCTGGTCGTGCGTTGCACGCCGCCGCCGGCGGATGGCGACTATGCGGCCGTTTTGTACGAGGACGACGGCCAGACGGACGCCTATCGGCACGGTGCCGGGGCCGTGACGCCGTTGCTGCAACAGCGCGCGGGAAACCGGTTGACGCTCCGGGTCGGTCCGGCTGCGGGGACCTACGCCGGCCAGCCGGAAACGCGGACGGTAGAGTTTCAGTTGCACGGCTACGGTGCCATTCAGGCCGCGGAGGCCGACGGCCAGCCGTTGGCCGTAGAGACGCAAGACGGTGTGCCCGTGCTGCGTCTGCCGCCCGCCGCCCCGACGGTTGCCCGCACCGTCATCCTGCGGCTGGCGCCCCGGTAATGGGTCCAGTTGGACTATTCAAAAAGGCGGAGCTGCTTCCAAAAGTAACGACGTTTTCCCATAACCGGGAGCCGCCCGTCCTCGGGCGGACGAACCCGTCATCGTCGGAGACGTGCATAATTCGGTTTGGCGGACGGTGGCCCAATAAAAAGGGCGGAACTGGTGTGACGCCATCGAGTTCCGCCCGAGGCCGGGCGGCTCCCGGCCTTGAAATAACGCCGATATTAAAAACGGCTTGGCGTTGAATTGGTTTTTTTGCGGCAACGTGATTGTATCGCGTCGGCGGCGTTCCGACGGGCTGCAAGCCCTTTGCCACACCGGCTCCGCCGGAATGCGGTTTCTCTGTGCCGCCGTGGCTCTGTGAGCGGAACCAAACTGGGCTCACAGGCCGGTCGGCAGGTCGTAGAAGCGGCAGTCGAGATTGGGGAAGGCGGCCGCGACGGCGTCCAGGACCAGGCGCGGGCCGACGGTTTCGGTGGCGTAATGGCCGGCGGCGATTACCGCGACCCCCGATTCAAGCACGGGATGGTAATGGCTGTGGCCGACTTCGCCGGTGATCAGGGCGTCGCAGCCCGCCAGGGCCGCCGGTTCCGCCGCGTCCGCCGCCCCGCCCGAGACGATGCCGACCCGCCGCACGGTGCGGACTCCGCCGCCGTTGAGCAGGCGCACGCCGTCGGTGCCCAGCACGCGGCCGACCTGGGCGGCCAGCGCCGCGGGGGTCAGGGGTTTCGGCAGCACGCCCAGCCGGCCGATGCGGGCACCGTCGTACTCGAAAAAGAGTTCCTGCTTGGTCAGCCCCAGGGCCTTGGCCAGGCCGGCGTTGTTGCCGACCTCCGGGTGCGCGTCCAGCGGCAAGTGGCTGGCGTACAGGGAAATATTGTTTTTTAGCAGCAGCGCCGCCCGGCGTCCCGCCGTACCGGTGAGCCGTTTCCAGCCGCCGTTCCAGCTCAGGCCATGGTGGACGAAGAGAAACTCCACGCCGTCCGCCGCCGCCAGTTGGAACAGCGCCGCCGAGGCGTCCACCGCGAAGGCGGCGCGCCGGACCCGGGCCGCGCCGGCCACCTGCAGGCCGTTGTTCGAGTGGTCATTGGGAATGGCGGCCTGGCCCAGCAGGGCGTCCAGGAACCGCACCAACTGGGGCAACGGGAGGGCGGGGTGGTGGTGGTTCATGGGAGGTCTCGGCGCGGGCGCTGACAGAATGGTGTTGTTGCCCAATATATGTCGGCGCCTGTTGTTTGTTGTATCGATGTCAGTCAAAGGGCAAGGCGAGTGAGGAGGCGAACGGGGAATCGTGGGGCATCAGAGCCCGGAACGTCAGTGACGGGTCAAGAAGTGTCCGCCCCCCAAAGTGGATTCTTTTGGAGCGGTCACTTTCGCTCCCTGTGCTCGCTTCGTTCGCGGCTCTGATTAGGCACTTTTTCCGGCTGAAGCCGGGACAACGAACAACGCGATGCGTCATTGGCAGTTGTAATCGAACTCGAAGGCGTTGTTGGTTTCGTCCATCTCCCGCGTTTTGGCGCGGCTGTCGATGAGCACGCCCAGGCCGGGCGCCGGTTGGCCAACCGGCGCCTTCAGGCCGGTCACGGTGATGGTTTTTTCCTGGCCAGGCAGGAGGGTGCCGACCGTCTTGTACTTGTTGCCCTTGATTGTGCTGGCCGGCACAGGGGGGGTGGGCAGGGCGGTGGTGTCCGCCCAAAGATCGAGAGAACCCGCATTGCCGGCGACCGCGCCCGAGTTGACCACGGTCACATAGGCGGTGAACGCCTGGCCGGCGGCCGGGGTTTCCGGACTGATCTGGACGGCCTGGACCGCAAAGTCCGGCAGGCCGGTGCTGTACGCATAGCTGCTTTGATTGTTGTACTCATCGTCTTCTTTGGCGGCGTTTTTGGCGTCAATAAAGGCGCGCAGGGTGAAGGTGCCCAGGCTTGCCGGCGCGGTCACCGTCATCTTCACCGTCTTGCTTAGGCCCGGTTTCAAGGTGCTGAGGGCCGCGGATTTGTCGGCGGGTTCGCCCATGGCGGCCGTCTCCGGTTTGTTGGTCCACACGTACAGGCTGCCCGCCTTGCCGCTCAGCAGGCCCTGGTTCAGCACGGTGACGGAGACGGTGAGCTTGCCGCTCACGGCCGGCAGTCCCGGCAGGAGGGTGATGGTCGTCACCACGAAATCCGCGCCGCTGGCCGCGGGCGTTGTGAAGGCTCGCGGCTCGCCATAGGCCGTTCCGGCGCCGTTGGTGGCATATGCCCGGACATAATAGGTCGTGCTTGCCCGCAACCTGCCGAGCATGCTGGTGAACGCGCCCATGCCGTTGCCGTTGCTGGTCCTGGCATCGGCCAGCGTTGGGGTGGTGGCGGTGCTCCAGCAGACGCCGCGGGCCGTTACCGGCGTCCCGCCATCGCTCGTTACCGTGCCCCCGGCCGTCGCGGTGGTGGTGCCGATGGCGGTCGGCACCGTGGTGGTTACGGCTGGATAGACCGCCGTGATGGTCAACGTCCCCGCCACATAAGAGAAGGCATAATTGGCATCACTGCCGCCGCCGACCGTGATGGGGTAGGTTCCGGCCTGGCTCGCCGCGGTGGCGGAACAGGTTGCCGTGGGCGGGGTGGCCAGCACTGCCTCCTGATCGCCATTAACCCACCCTGCATAGACGATGGAGAACGCCGGAGTGGGTTCGTTGGTGGTGCGGTTTTTATTTTCAGCGGTGACGGTCAGGGTTTTCTTGGCCACGGTCAAGGTTTTTGCCACGGCGGTGGCGGCGGTCCACGTGCCATCGCCTGGCTGTGACGCCGTGATGGTGGCCGTACCGGCACCGACCAGGTGGAGATTGCCCGCAACCACCGTTGCCACGGCGGGGTTGTTGCTGGCGTAGCTTACGGCCAGGGTGGAAGATGCCGTGGCGCCCGGTGCGAAGTCCGCGTTCCCATACGTTTTCGCGGGCAGGGCGGGGAAGGTGATCGTCTGACTGCCTTTTCGCACCCATTTGGCATAAAGGGTGTGACTGGCGGCGATGGACACGACCGTGTTCTCGGTCACCGAGGTGCCGGTCCACCAGCCGTCAAAGGTGTAGTCGGTGCGGATGGGGGCCGGCAGGGGGCCGTAGGGCGCATCAAAGGTGACGCCTTGGCTGGTTGGAGAGACCGTGCCGCCCCCCGGGGAAAAGGTCACGGTGTAACTGTTCACCATCCATTTGGCGTAGAGCGCATGGTTGGCGGGGATGGTGACGACCGTGGTTGAGAGCACCTGGGTGTCGGTGCCGTTGTCGCCGGTCCACCAACCGGCAAAGACATAGCCGGTCCGGGCGGGGGTGGGCAACGCCCCGTAGGTGCCGCCAAACGCCACGCTCTTGCTGGTGGTGCTCATCCGGCCGCCCTCGCTGTCAAAGGTGACGGTATAGGTGCTCACTGTCCATCTGGCATAAAGTCTAAGGTCGGCGGTGGCGGCGACGAGTGTGGTGGCGGTCACCCGGTTGCCGGTGCCGTTGTCGCTGGTCCACCAGCCGGCAAAGGTGTAGCCGGTGCGGACGGGGGTTGGGAGGGTGCCGTAGGCGGCGCCGAAGGTCACGCCCATGGTTTCCGGGGTGACCGTGCCGTTTTCGGGATCAAAGGTTACCGTGTAGCTATTGGGGGTCCATTTGGCGTAGAGCGTATGGTTGGCGGCGGTGGTGACCATCGTGCCTGCGGTCACCTGGGTGCCGGTGCCGTTGTCGCCGGTCCACCAGCCGTCAAAGCTGTACCCATTGCGGTTGGGAGTCGGCAAGGTTCCGTAGGGGGTGTTAAAGACCACGCCGATGCCGGTTGGACTCACTGTGCCGCCCTCGGGGTCAAGGGTCACCGCCTGGCTGATGATAAACCTGACGGTGGCGCCGGGGGTGCTGACATTGCTGATGGCCAGGGAACCCGAACTGCCGCCGTCCCACCATTTGGAGCTGGGAGTGGTGGCGGACGATGAGATGGCGGTGCGCCCGGTGGCGCCGTCGTAATAGTCGGTGTCGTCACCCCGGTTCGTATCGGTTTTGGTTTCAAGGTCAAACTGGCCGTCCGCCTGTTCCAAGGACAATTCATAGTGCTTGTCAATGGTCATTTGCTGGTATTCATTGTCCGTCGTCACGGCCTCGTCCACATGCCAGACGGCCAGTCCCTCGTCCACCATGCCGGCGTTCCATGGACTGGCGGACTTGCACTTGTTTTCCAGGATGAAATATTCGGCGGCCTTGCCGGGCTTGACCACCCGGTAAAACTGTTGGTCGTTCGCGCCCACCGAGACGCTGCCGGAGGCGGGGAGGGGGACTGCGGCGGCAAAACCAAGCTTATATTTCAGATAGGCGTTGAGGGGGGCCGGTGTCTTGCCGTCGTTCAGATGATTGCCCGAGCCCATGAGGCAGTGCTCGCCCACGCCGGCGGAGGCGACGCCGTCGTCGCCGTAATCGTAATAATCCGCACAGCCCAAAACCATGTGCCCGGATTCGTGGCAGATGGTGCCGATGACGGGCGTCGTGCCAATGCTGGACACCATATAGTCCGCCACCTTGGTGCCGTCCGAAAGTGATGGCGTGGGGTAAAGGGTGGACTGATGGGGCCACAGCCCGTCGTAGCCGGTCGCCCCCGCATAGAGCAGGTAGACCGCCACTGCGGTGCCACTGGTTTTGGTCAGCGGGGTCAGATCCACTCCCGAGACCTTGCCGATACATTCCCGGATCAGTTCCAGCCCGCCATCACAGTCCGCCTGATTGGCGTAGTGGCTGCGGTTATGGTCGGCGGTGATGTAATTCGTGACCACGGCCGTGTAGGTCAGTTTGCCAAACGACTGGGCATAGAAATAGTCCCGGACCGATCCGGAGTTTCCGGCGGCATCCGTGTAATCTTCCTGGTTGACGAGATCATCCATTTCCGCTTGGTCGAACGCGGGGGCCGCCTGGTCGGGAAATTTGACGAGAATGCAGAGCGCCACCACGCTGGTTCGGGCCATGGCGGGTGGCGGCGCGTAATTGGGCTCGGTGGCGCTGGTGAGCCGGGGGGCGCCGCTGGCTGGCAGGCTGGCACGGTAGCCCATGGCCTGGTAGCGTGCGTTGTAGGTTTGGACGAGGGCGCTCGCCGCGGTCTGGCTGCCCAGGCCATGAAGCCGGGTGATCTGACGCTCCAGCCGCCGCCGTTCCCAGTTCGCGGGGACGACGAAACGGGCATGGCGGTCCGCAATGATGCGGCCAATGGCTTCACGCGAACGATTCGCGTGCTTGGTCAGGCCGGCGGCGGCCGGGTGGTCACGGCCCACGACAAGCCCGCTCGACAGCAGCGTGCTTCCGTCCGTGCTGGCCTGGGCGTAATGCCAGGTGTTGGTCTGTTGATCCCGGATCACCGTATAGCCGTCGGTGGTCTCGTAACGGTGATAGAACTCGTCCCCGTAGCCGCGAATCGTGAGCACGGTCCCGTCCGGCTGTTGCGCTTCCACGGGTACCCCTTGGGGGCCGGTGGGCGCCGCCCAGCCTGACACCGTCCCGCCGACGAGGGCCAGCAACAGGGCAACCGAAACACGGAACCACGGCGCGCGTTTCCCATTCATGACACAAAACCTTCCCGTTGGTTCAAATTGGCGGGTCGCGGAGTTCGCCATTGGCGGCAATTCTCTTTTGCTGTTATGGCGCTCGCCGCAACTCTTCCCTAAGTGCAAGACAAAAAGCAGGATCGGTGCCATCACCCCGGCCCGCTCGCTTTCGCCATGACCTGGGAAGTCGCGCCGGCCGATCAATGCACCCCAGATAATTAATCTACCGCATCCAGTGATGTTTCGCCATGACCTTCATGGCTGCCCAGCACTGACGAATTTGATTTGTGCTTGACCGGTCGGCGGTGACATAAAGCCGTGTTGGTGACGGTAGGGCGTGCGGAAGCACACGACAGCCGGGAGGTTGTCACGTTTTTGGTGGAGTGGGCGGACGGACGGCGGGGC
>CAITYL010000168.1 GCA_903896595.1 uncultured Lentisphaerota bacterium | reverse complement strand
TGCCATCGAGCCGAGGCATGCGAACATCGAGCAGAACCACATCCGGAACGGTGGCAGGCGACTGCAACATCTCCATGGCCAGCTGACCGTCAGCCGCCGTGATGACCTTGAGCCCTTCCCGTTCCAGAATCCGGGTAAAAATGCTCAGCACGACCACATCGTCATCAACGACCAGGGCGCACAAGGCGTCAGAGCTAACGGTTTTCATCGTTCATCGTCATCCTGATCCGGAATGGCCGGTTGAAATCGAGAAAAGCGTCACCGGCCTAAGACAGATCCAGACAGTGGTCTGCACCGGCCGCAAAGCCGGCCGGTTCTACGGGATCCCCGCACGGGACGAGGGGGTCGTTGATCGAATAAAATGGCGTCCCCACGGGGATTCGAACCCCGGTTACCAGGATGAGAACCTGGTGTCCTAGGCCTCTAGACGATAAGGACACGGCGCTACAAAAGACGCCATAACCTAGTCCAGAACCGGCAAAAAGCAATCCCCTCGCGCCCCGTCAGGCGCAGGTCAGTATTAAAGCGCCGGCAAGCCGGCGACACTCTAAAGCGTAAGGCGGTTTTGTTTTAATCCTGACCCATGTTGTATTTCCCGTGCCCGTGCCCGAACACAGAAAAAGGTATGCCCAGGTACGGCTATGATTTCTGGCAAAACGTTAGGATCAGAGGGGAATGCTTGTGGCTGAAGCGCCCCTCCGCGCTAGGGCACCAACAGGTTTGACGGAGGGTTTGGGAACCGCCTTTCCTCCACAAGGGGGTTCCCAATATGATTGTCATGCAGCCCCTTCCCCAGCAGGGCTTGCCATCGGGCTGCCGGCATGCTACAATCCGGGCCAATGTCAAAGTGGCAAGATGTCCGGATCTGGGGCGGGCCGCTGGTAGTCCTGGCGGCGCTGGCCGCGTTCCAGGCCCTGCCCGGCCTGGGCTTTGTGGCCTATGACGACGGCGTTTATGTGGTCCAAAACCCGGTCGTTGGCCAGGGGCTGAGTCGGTCGGGAGTGGCCTGGGCCTTTTCGACCTTCACCGCCGGCAACTGGCACCCGCTGACCTGGTGTTCCCATTTGTTGGACGTCAGCCTGTACGGGTTGTGGCCGGGGGGGCATCACCTGACCAGCCTGCTGCTCCACGCACTCAACGGCGCCCTCTTGTTTCTGGCCTTGGCGCGCCTGACCCGGCGGCCCTGGCCCAGCCTGGCAGTGGCCCTGCTGTGGGCCGTCCACCCGTTGCGTGTGGAATCGGTGGCCTGGATCTCCGAGCGCAAGGACGTGCTCTGCGGCGCCTTCGCGTTCCTGGCGCTGTGGCTCTACGCCCGGCATGCCGAACGCCCCTCCGCCGCGCGTCTGACGGCGGTTGCCGCGGCGTTGGCCGCCGGACTGCTGGCCAAGCCGATGCTGGTCACCCTGCCCTGCCTGCTCCTGCTGCTGGATTACTGGCCGTTGCGCCGTTTTCAACTGCAGCCGGCGGGCGCGCCGATCCTCGCCTGGTGGCGTGCCGCCGCGCCGCTGCTCCGGGAAAAAGTGCCGCTGCTGGTGATGGCGGTGGCCATGGCCAGCGTCACCGTGATCGCCCAGCGCCACGACGACGCCATGCGGTCTTGGGAGGAAATTCCGGCCTTTTGGCGGGGTGCCGACACGATGTGGAATCTGTTCGTCTATATCCGGCAAACCGCCTGGCCGGTGGGACTGACCCCCATTTATCCCTACACCAGCAGCTGGCTCACTCCGGCGGCGCTGCTGACCGCGCTCGTGGTGGTGGTGGCCGGCTTTTGGGCCGCCTGGCGCGGCCGTGCCACCCAGCCCTTCGTCACGGCCGGCTGGCTGTGGTACGCCGGCATGCTGGTTCCGGTCTGCGGCCTCATTCCCATCGGCGCCCAGGCCCAGGCCGACCGCTACACCTATCTGCCGCAAGTGGGGCTGCTCATCGTTGTGGTCTGGAGCGTCCGAGCCGGGCTGCGCCAGGCGGCGGGTGGCGATCTCCGCAAACCGCTCCGGTGGGGCGCGACCGCCGTGGTCACCGCCACGGTCGTCTTCGCCGCCATGACCTGGTTCCAAACCGGGTTCTGGCGCAACAGCATCACCCTGTTCGCCGCCGCCGCCGATGCCAACCCCGACAGTTATCCGGCCCATTACGCCCTCGGCGCCGCACTGGCCCAGGCCGGCGCCCCGGAAGCCGGCGTGCCGCACCTGGCCGCCGCCGCCGCCCTCGCCCCCCAGTTCCCCGGACATTTCCGCGCCCTGGCCGCCGCCCTCGCCCGCCAGGGCCGGCTCGCCGATGCCGAACGGGAATACCGGCGGGTGCTGCTGTTCGTCCCCGACGATGCCATCGCCGCCTACCAGCTTGGCCTGCTCTATGCCTGGACCGGCCGGCCCCATGAGGCGCAGACACTCTGGCAAACCGCCGCTCGCCGGCGCCCCGCATGGCCGGCCCCGCGCCTGGCTCTGGAACGGCTCCAAGGCGCCGGCACCCCAGCCCCAACCACCGTTATCCGGCAACGGTTGCTCGGCGCCACCAGCGGCGCCCCGCCCCCCGCCGAGGCCCTGCCGCCGCCGGAATGGTTCGACTTGTCCGAGCGGTAAACAACCGGCCGACGGGTGAATGGGACGGCACGGACCTACACGGACCTACACGGACCTACACGGACTAACACGGACCTACACGGACTAACACGGACTAACACGGACCACCACGGGGGCCCGCCCCACCGATCCGTGCTCGTCCGTGCCAGTCCGTGCGAACTCCGCGGCTCAGTCCTTCAGGAACAGCTCAATCACGGGCACCGCCACGTCCGGCTTGGTTTGCGGCAGGTTTAGGCAGAGGGCGTTCGCCGTGTCCTGCTGCCAGACTTCCTGCCAGGCCTCGTACTTGTTCATGCCGACCTCGGAGGCGTCATTGAGGAGCTGGGCGTACTCGACGCGTTCCTGGTACGCCTTGCCGTCGAGGAAGAACTGCTTGTACGGCCAGGCCAGGAGATGGACGTACAGCCGTTTCTTCTCCGGATGGTAGGTCAGCAGGGCGTTTTCCGGTTTCTTGAACGCGTCCGGGGCCTGGGTGCAGCCGTAGATGGCGCGGCTGTGGCGGCGCATCCAGTCGCCAATGCCCTTGAGCCGGCTCAGGGCGCGGGCGTCAAACTCGCCGCGGCCGGTGGGGCCGACATTGAGCAGCAGGTTGCCGCCCTTGCTGACGCAGTCGATCAGGGTGCGGATCAGTTCGTCGGTGTCGCGCCACGAGGCCTCGTCACGGTGATAGCCCCAGGCCCCCGAGAAGGTCTGGCAGGCTTCCCAGACCACACGCTGCCCCTCGTGGGTGAACCACGCCCGCGGCTGCAGCTGTTCCGGCGTCTTGATATCCCAGCCATAAGGCAGGTCGAGCCGGTCGTCCAACAGCACCTGCGGTTGCAATTCCCGGATCATTTTCAGGAGCTCGTCGGAACGCCAGTCCAGCTGGCACTTGCCGGAACCGTCCGGCTTGGGATAACTGAAGTCGAACCACATGACGTCGATCTTGCCGAACTGGGTGAGCAGTTCCCGCACCTGGCCGTGCAGATAATCGGCATACCGCTGCTGGTTGCGCCCCTCGTTGAGTTTAAGACGGTCGGCATGTTCGCGATACGGTCCGATGTGCGGATCCAGGACGAAGTCCGGGTGATGCCAGTCGATCAGGGAGTGATAAAGGCCGGTCCGCAGGCCATGGCCGCGAAACGCGTCCACCATTGGCCGCAGCAGGTCGCGGCCGGCGGCGGTATTGGGGGCCTTGTAGTCGGTCAACTGACTGTCCCAGAGGCAGAAACCCTCATGGTGCTTGGTGGTGACGACAAAATATTTCATGCCGGCGGCGGCGGCGGCGGACGCCCATTGCTCGGGGTCGTACAGATCGGGATCAAAGCGCTTGAAATATTTCCGCTCGTACTCGGCGACCGAGATCTTTTCATTGTGCATCAGCCATTCGTGGCGCGCGCCCTGGGAGTAGAGCCCCCAGTGAATGAACATGCCGAACCGGTCCTGGGTGAACCAGGAGGAATCGCCTTTGACTGTTTTGTAATCCATGATGCCGGGCCTCCGTTAGAGCTAGGGTTGAGGGGTTGGGTGAAGCAAATGTTGAATTTTGAATGCTGAATTTTGAATATCGAATGAACCCGTCATTCAAGATTTTCCGTTTTCCGGGTTTCCATTGGAGATTCAGCATTCAAAATTCGACATTGTCCTTCCGAGCCTGGAACGTTAATGACGGGTCTCAAAGGTTGTGGTTTAACACCCGATAAGTATAACCGTGACCGCGGGCGGAAAAAATGTCCAAAACCACCAAAACTGTGCAAATTTCAAACCGACAGCTATGCTACGCTCGGGTATTGGTGCGCTTTTATACTTAAAACAGACAGACCTCGGCCGTCCATGGAAAATGCGTTTTTCAACCCCGGCATTCAGTTGCTGATCTGCGACCACACCCGCCTGGACGGCCGCTGGAACGTCGGCAATTATGCGGCCCCCTACTGGCGTCTCTACTGGAATGCCCAGGCCGGCGCCCACGTGACGCTGGGCGGCATGACCACCGCTTTGGAGCCGAACCGCTTCGTGCTGATCCCGCCGGAGACGCCGTTTGCCGGCCGGGTCACGGGATCGCCGCAGCACGTGTACATCCATTTCCGGGCGGCAGCGCCCTATGAGGCGATCCGGCCGTCCATCCACACCTTTCCCGCGGACGGCTGGGGGTTGCGCCACATTCACCGGTTGGCGGTTATCCAGCCGACATCTGAAACCTGGCGGGAACGCTCGCTGCTGGCCCTGGCCTTGGTGCATGCCGCCCTGGCCCAAATCCCGGACACCGATCTGCACCCTTCCCTTGAAGACCCGCGCATCCTCCGCGTAGTGGAATTTCTGCAAAGCCGGCCGGGACGAATACGGTCCAATCCGGAACTGGCCCGGGTCGCCGGCCTGAGCACCAACGCCTTCATCCGTCTCTTTCGAGCGCGCACGGGACTGACGCCGCAAGCCTTCCACACCCGCAAACGGATTGAGCAGGCCTGCGTTGAACTGCATTACAGCAGGCTAAAAATCGAGGAGATCGCCCGGCGCGCCGGGTTTCATGACCGCTACCATTTCACCCATGTCTTCACCCGTCTGCGCGGCCTTGGCCCCGCCGCCTTCCGCCGCCAGGCCGATTGCAAAACCGACAAAAATTGATATATTCAAAGAGGATTGTGTTTGGATGCGACGACAGTGTTGTGCTGAGGAAACCGGCCCATGAAGCAAGGCGACAACGGAATCGGAATCAACCGCCGTGATTTTCTGCGCCGCGCCCTCTTGAGCGGCGGGGCGCTGTTGGCCTTGCCGGGACTGTCCCGGACCGGGTGGGCCGCCGCGGGAACCGAAGTTGCGGCAACGCCTGGAACATCGGTGGATGTGTGGGTCTTTCATGGCCCCGACCGCCGAAAACTGATGGCCAAGGCGCTGGCAACCATCGACGCCAACGGCGGCTTTGGCCGCAACGTCAAGCGGATGGCGGTCAAGGTCAACGCCGCCTGGGCCCGCACCCCCGAGGTGGGCGCCAACACCAATCCCGAACTGCTGGATGCCTTCCTGGCCGGCGCCCGGGCAGCCGGAGTGAGTGAGTTGATCCTC
>CAITYL010000167.1 GCA_903896595.1 uncultured Lentisphaerota bacterium | reverse complement strand
TGCCATCGAGCCGAGGCATGCGAACATCGAGCAGAACCACATCCGGAACGGTGGCAGGCGACTGCAACATCTCCATGGCCAGCTGACCGTCAGCCGCCGTGATGACCTTGAGCCCTTCCCGTTCCAGAATCCGGGTAAAAAGGCTCAGCACGACCACATCGTCATCAACGACCAGAGCGCACAAGGCGTCAGAGCTAACGGTTTTCATCGTTCATCGTCATCCTGATCCGGAATGGCCGGTTGAATTCGACGGAATACCCACACTGGGCGAGGGGTTCGTTGCTCGAACGGAAATGGCGTCCCCACGGGGATTCGAACCCCGGTTACCAGGATGAGAACCTGGTGTCCTAGGCCTCTAGACGATAAGGACACAGTGTTACAAAAAGCGTCATAATTTAGTCCCGAATCAGCAAAAAGCAATTTGCCCGACGATACGCCTGCGGCCGGCGGTGAATGAAACACGGACGCGCACGGACGTTCACGGACCGCCACGAACGAAGGCCGGCTCAACCTGTCCGTGCTGGTCCGTGCTCGTCCGTGTCAGTCCGTGCGAACGCCGCAGTTCAATCCTTTAGGAACAGCTCGATCACCGGCACCGCCACGTCCGGCTTGGTCTGCGGCAGGTTCAGGCAAAGGGATTCCTCCGTGCCTTGCCGCCAGCCGGCCTGCCACTCCTCGTATTTGTTCATGCCGACCTCGGAGGCGTCATTGAGGAGCTGAGCGTACTCGACGCGTTCCTGATACGCCTTGCCGTCGAGAAAGAACTGCTTGTACGGCCAGGCCAGAAGATGGACGTACAGCCGCTTTTTCTCCGGATGGTAGGTCAGCAGGGCGTTCTCCGGTTTCTTGAACTCATCCGGGGCCTGGGTGCAGCCGTAGATGGCGCGGCTGTGGCGGCGCATCCAGTCGCCAATGCCCTTGAGGCGGCTCAGGGCGCGGACGTCGAACTCGCCACGGCCGGTGGGGCCGACGTTGAGCAGCAGATTGCCGCCCTTGCTGACACTGTCGATCAGGGTGCGGATCAGCTCGTCGGTGTCGCGCCAGGAGGCCTCGTCGCGGTGATAGCCCCAGGAGCCGGAGAAGGTCTGGCAGGCTTCCCAAACCACGCGCTGCCCCTCGTGAGTGAACCAGGCCCGTGGCTGAAGTTGCTCCGGCGTCTTGATATCCCAGCCATAGGGCAGGTCAAGCCGGTCGTCCAGCAGCACTTGCGGCTGCAATTCCCGGATCATTTTCAGGAGCTCGTCGGAACGCCAGTCCAAGTGGCACTTGCCGGACCCGTCCGGCTTGGGATAACTGAAGTCGAACCACATGACATCGATCTTGCCAAACTGAGTGAGCAATTCCCGCACCTGACCGTGCAGATAATCGGCGTACCGCTGCTGATTGCGCCCCTCGTTGAGCTTGAGGCGGTCGGCATGTTCACGATACGGACCGATGTGCGGATCGAGGACGAAGTCCGGGTGATGCCAGTCGATCAGGGAGTGATAAAGGCCGGTCCGCAGGCCGTGACCGCGAAAGGCGTCCACCATTGGCCGCAGCAGGTCGCGGCCGGCGGCGGTATTGGGAGCCTTGTAATCGGTCAACTGGCTATCCCAGAGGCAGAAGCCCTCATGGTGCTTGGTGGTGACGACAAAATATTTCATGCCGGCGGCGGCAGCGGCGGACGCCCATTGCTCGGGGTCGTACAGATCGGGATCAAAACGCTTGAAGTATTTCCGCTCGTACTCGGCGACCGAGATCTTCTCGTTGTGCATCAGCCATTCGTGGCGCGCGCCCTGGGAGTAGAGCCCCCAGTGGATGAACATGCCGAACCGGTCCTGGGTGAACCAGGAGGAATCGCCTTTGACCGTCTGGTAATCCATGATGCCGGGCCTCCGTTAGAGCTTAGGGTTGCGGGGTTGGGCGGTTGAGGGGTTGAAACGTAAAGCGTGAGGCGTGATCAACCTTCCTTCCGAGCCCGGAACGTTAGTGACGGGCCCAAAAGGTTGCGGTCTGACACCCAATAAGTATAACCGCGACCGCGGGATGGAAAATGTCCAGAACTACCAGAATTGTGCAAAATTCAAACAAAAGGCTATGCTAGGGTCGGGTATTGGTGCGTTTTTATACTTAAAACAGGCAGATCTGAGCCGCCCATGGAAAATGCGTTTTTCAACCCTGGCATTCAGTTGCTGATCTGCGATCAGACCCGCCTGGACGGCCGCTGGAACATCGGCAACTATGCCGCTCCCTACTGGCGTCTCTACTGGAATGCCCAGGCCGGCGCCCACGTGACGCTGGGTGGCGTGACCACCGCGTTGGAGCCGGACCGCTTCATGCTGATCCCGCCGGAGACGCCGTTCGCCGGCCGGGTCACGGGATCGCCGCAGCATGTGTACATTCATTTCCGGGCGGCGCCGCCCTATGAGGCGATCCGACCGTCCATCCACACCTTTCCCGCGGACGGCTGGGGGTTGCGCCACATTCACCGGCTGGCGGTTATCCAGCCGACGCCGGAGACTTGGCGGGAACGCTCGCTGCTGGCGCTGGCCCTGGTGCATGCCGCCCTGGCCCAAATCCCGGACACCGATCTGCCCCCTTCCCTTGAAGACCCGCGCATCCTCCGCGTGGTGGAATTTCTGCAGAGCCGGCCGGGACGGATGCGGTCCAATCCGGAACTGGCCCGGCTGGCCGGCATGAGTACCAACGCCTTCATCCGCCTTTTCCGGGTGCGCACGGGGTTGACGCCGCAAGCCTTCCACACCCGCAAGCGCATTGAGCAGGCCTGCATTGAGCTGCATTACAGCGGGCTAAAAATCGAGGAGATCGCCCGGCGCGCCGGGTTTCATGACCGCTACCATTTCACCCATGTCTTCACCCGCCTGCGCGGCCATGGCCCCGCCGCCTTCCGCCGCCAAGCCGATTGCAAAACCGGCGAAAATTGATATACTCGAATGCGATAACAACGTTGCGTTGAGGAGATTGGCTTATGAAGCAAAGCGACAACGGAATCAACCGCCGGGATTTTCTGCGCCGGGCCCTGGTGAGCGGCGGGGCTCTGTTGGCGTTGCCTGGACTGTCCCGAACCGGGTGGGCCGCCGCGAGCGCCGAAACCGCCACAGCGGCCGGACCGCGGGTGGATGTGTGGGTGTTTCATGGTCCCGACCGCCGAAAACTGATGGCCAAAGCGCTGGCGACCATTGACGCCAACGGCGGTTTCGGCCGCAACGTCAAGCGGATGGCGGTCAAGGTCAACGCCGCCTGGGCCCGCACCCCCGAGGTGGGCGCCAACACCAATCCCGAACTGCTGGATGCCTTCCTGGCCGGCGCCCGGGCAGCCGGAGTGAGTGAGTTGATCCTC
>CAITYL010000166.1 GCA_903896595.1 uncultured Lentisphaerota bacterium | reverse complement strand
GCATTTACCACAAGCCATGCTGGCAAACCATGGCATTTGTACGTGTGGGCTTGTGGTAAATGCGCCCTTCGTGTTTAAGGCAGCAAATAGGTTTGACGGAGGGGTTGGGAACCGCCTTTCCTGAAAAGGGGGTTCCCAACTGCCAAGTAGGAAGAACAGAAGGGGTTAGCGGCCGCGGGCGCGGATTTTCATCATGATGGGATTGGGTTGGCGGCCGCGGAAGGCTGGGGGCTGCTGTTGCTGTGCTTGCTGCCCTGGCAGTTGGCCTGGCATGCCGCCTGCCATCTGTGGGTGCTTGCCGCCGGACATTTTGCCAATGCTGGCCATCATGTCGCGCATCATTTCGAACCGTTTGACCAATTGATTGACCTCGAGCAGCGGCACTCCGGAACCAGTGGCGACCCGGCGCCGGCGTGAGGCGTTGAGCAGTTCGGGCTTGCGGCGCTCCGCCAGGGTCATGCCGTTGATAATGCCTTCGATGCGGTGAAATTGCCGTTCGTCCAGGGAGATTTGTTCTTTCATCTGGCGGGCGCCGGGGAACATGTCCATCAGCGACAGAATGCCGCCCATTTTGCGGATTTTGCCGAGCTGTGACTGAAAATCCTCGAAATCGAACTTGTTGGCCAGCATTTTGGCTTCAAGTTTCTTGGCTTCCTCCTCTTCAAACTGTTCAGAAGCCTTTTCGACCAAGCTAACAATGTCGCCCATGCCGAGGATGCGCGAGGCCAGGCGGTCGGGGTGGAACGCCTCCAAGTCGGGAATGCGCTCGCCGACACCGGTGAATTTGATGGGGCGCCCGGTGACCTGGCGGATGGAGAGGGCGGCGCCGCCGCGGGCATCGCCGTCGAGCTTGGTAAGGATGATGCCGGTAATGGCCAGGGCTTGGTTAAAGTGTTCGGCCACCGAAACGGCCTGCTGGCCGAGGGCGGCGTCGGCCACCAGCAGGATCTCGTGGGGCTGCACGCGGTCGCGGACGGCCACCAATTCCTGGACGAGATCGGTATCGACCTGGAGGCGGCCGGCCGTGTCAAGAATGAGCACGTCGTAACCTTGGCCGAGGGCCTGGTTGCGGGCGGCTTCGGCCACCGCCACAACGTCCTGAGTCCCTTTGTTGGAGAAGACCGGGATGCTGAGTTCGCGGCCCAGCGCCTCCAACTGGTCGATGGCGGCCGGCCGTTTCAGGTCGCAGGCGGCCAGTAAAATTTTCTTGTGCAGTTTGCCGCGGAGGAAGTGGGCGAGCTTGGCGGCGGTGGTGGTTTTGCCGCTGCCGTGCAGGCCGATTAGCATGATGACGGCGGGCTTGGCCTCCAGGTTCAACGGCACATTGGCTTCACCCAGCAGTTGAACCAAATGGTCATGGACAATTTTGACCGCCATTTGGCCGGGAGCGACATTTTTCAGCACCTTTTCGCCCAGGCATTCGACCCGGACCTGGTCCACGAAATCTTTCGCCACCTTGTAATGGACGTCGGCCTCAAGGAGGGCGCGGCGCACATCGCGCATGGCGTCCTCGACATTGGACTCGGTCAAGGTGCCGCGGCCCGTCAGGTTGCGGAACACGGTCTGGAAACGTTCGCTGAGGCGGTCAAACATAGGGTATGGGGTGCTCCCGGAGGGCGGAGCCGGTTGGGTGTTGCGGTTGCCGGCGCCTACTATAATCTTTGAACGGGCCGGTGTCGGGCACCGTCCGCCAAACCAACGTATGCGCGTCTCCGACGATTACGGGTTCGTCCGCCCGAGGACGGGCGGCTCCCGATTATTAGGGATTTGACTAACCGGCACTTCGCGCTCAGCGTAGCGGCGCTCGCGCTCGCCTCTCGAACTTGACGTGTATGAACTTTTTCCATCACGTATCACCGATAGACGCTAATCCAAATGGAACACGGTTTCCAGGGGTACCGAAACCGGTGACGAATCCGGATTGGTCTCCATGATGTCGGCCATGTAGTTCCACCATTTTTGGACGATGGGCAGCGCCCCCAAATCCTGGGACGACTGTTCGCCGTCCTGGCTCTGGACGGCAAACAGGGTGTTGGTTGCCTCGTCCAAGAAAATGGTGTAGTCCCGGATCCCGTTTTGCCGGAGCAGTTCTTTCATTTCCGGCCACAACGCGGCGTGCCGCCGCCGGTATTCTTCCTTGCAGCCCGGCCGCAATGTCATTTTGAAGGCAAGTTTTTGCATGCCGGTATGATAACACCAGGGCCGGGGGCAGGCAACCGGCCCGGCGGTCGGGGTGCGATGACCGTTTTGTTTGAATGATGTTGGGGCCACCCTTTTGGAAAAGGGTGCTCCCCAAACCCCTTCCTAAAACTTTTGTATCTTAAACCGGAGGACGCTTTCGCCACAAGTCCGCGCTCTGATGTGACGGTTTGCCAGAACTGCTTGTGGCGAAAGCGTCCTCCGCGTCAAGGAACAAAAAGGTTTGACGGAGGGTTTGGGAACCGCGCTTTCCTCAAAAGGGGGTTCCCGACCAACGTAATTGTCATATACCCGCCGGCCGGGGGGGGGGGATTTTGGGGCGCCACCGCCGTGTGTGTGCCCGAAAAGCCCGTATATTACCACGCTATACTCATGACAGCTGACTTTTTTTCAACCTCATCCACCCGTTCCCCGGCGGTATCCGCGCGTTGGGGCTGGGTGGCGCCGGCCCTCATCCTGACGGTGTGGCTGAGCTTGTTTGTGCTGCGGCTGGGGGCGCCGTTCAATTTATTGGACAAGGATCAGGACCTGACCGCCGGCTATGTGCTGGATGCGGTGGTCAACGGCAACTGGCTGTGTCCGGTGGATGATCAGGGCGACATCTGCTCCAAGCCGCCCCTGCACACTTGGCTGGCCGGGCTGGTTGCCCTGGCCGGCGGCGGGCGGGTCACGGAAACCGCCTTGTTCCTGCCGGGCGCCCTGGCCCTGCTGCTGACCGCGCTGCTGGTGTGGCGTTTGGGTGACCGCCGGTTCGGCGCGCCCGCCGGGTTATTGGCTGCCCTGGCCCTCATGGCGTCGCCGGCCGGCGCCAAGATGGCGCATTTGGCGCGGACCGATCCGGTGTTCACCGCCACCGTTTTTCTCGCCGTGCTCGCGGCTTTCCATGCCTGGGAGAGCGGGCGCGGCTGGATCTGGTTTTGGCTGGCCGCCGCTGCCGCCACCTTGACCAAGGGGCCGTTGGGCGTGGTGCTGGCGGCGGGTGGCTTGCTGGCCGTGATCTGGGAGCGGCGGAGCCCGCGGTTTCCGGAGCCGGGTGGAATCCCGGCTTCGGCCCCCCGGTCTGGTCTTGGCTCCGGAATGTGGGTGGGAATGGCGCTGTACCTGCTGGTGGCCGGCGGCTGGTTCCTGCTGGCCTATGGCATGCGCGGTGACGCCTTGCTGGACAAGATGCTGGTGCGTGAACTATGGGGGCATGTTTCCACGATTGGCGCCGACCGGCATACCATTCCCGGGGTAGGGGCGATCAAGCCGATGGGACATTTTTTGCTGCGGTTTCTGCCGTGGAGCCTGTTTGCGTTCCTGGGCTTCTGGCGGGTTCTGCGGCGGCCGGCCACCGCGCCCGCGGAACGCCGGCTGGAACGTTTTTTGTTCTGCCAGTTCTGGGCGGGAATGCTGCTGTTCTCGCTGACCAGTCATCAGCGGCCGGATTTGGAATTTCCGCTGTTGCCGGCGGCCGCCCTGTTGGCGGGGCGCGAACTCTGCCGTCTGACGGACCGGGTGACGCCCCGGCGGTTGCTGGTCTGGGGCTGCGTGCTTTGGATGGCCGTGCTCGCCGGATTGGGCTGGTATTATTACCGGATCGAGGCAAAAACCTCGCCTGTGCGGCGCACGGCCGCGCTGGCCGTTTTGGCGCAGGAGGCCGCCCAGCGGTTGCCGTCCACGGTGACGGTGCAGTATGTGGATGCGCTGTTCGGGTTGCAGTTTTACCGCCAGGAATTGCCCGCCCGTTTGACGCTGGCGGAATCCGCCCGGCGGTTACGGTCAGCGCAACCGGTCGTGCTGGCGGTGCGTGATCCCAAACGGTTTGCCGCCGGATTGCCGGCCGGCGTGCCGCCGCCCGTGCTCCTAATGCCCTGGCCGCTGGCCACGGGCAGCCATACCGCCCTGGTCGGCAATGCCGCCGCCCGGCAACTTTTGACCGCAACGGAGTCGAACCGGTCGGACGCGTCTGATTCGTTTGACAAGAAAAAACCATGAAAACTTGCTGCACTCAATCTCTTTGGCGGGCGCCCCTGTGGCCGTTGCTGGCGGCGGTGGTGGCGGCGGTGGTGGCGGTCTGGGTCTGGCCGGCGGACCCCACCGTCATGGACACGGTGCGCGGGTTCATGGCCGGGGTGCCGGGCGATGATGCGTTGCGTGACGCGGTACGTTTGGTGCGGCCGTTGGGCAAGGGGCATGTGCTGGTGTTGGTAGCGCTGCTGGCGGGCCTCTGCGGTTGGCGGCGGCTGGGGGTGCGGATGCTGGCGGCGTTGTTGCTGGTTGGGGTGCTGGTGTGGCCGTTCAAAGTGGGGGTGGGACGGGAGCGTCCCGATGGCAGCAACCGGGTGTCGTTTCCGAGCGGTGATGTGGCCTCGATTGCCGCCGTGATGGTGCCAGTGGTGGCTGCCGCGCCGGTCCTGGCACCGGTGGCCGGCGTGGGAGTGGCGGCAGTGGCGCTGGGCCGCATCGCGGATGGCAAGCATCACCCGGCTGACGTGCTTGCCGGAGCGGCATTGGGACTGCTGGCCGGCTGGCTGGCGTTGCGCCTGACGCCGCAATTGCTGCGGATGCGCCTGCGTCGGCGTTACTTTGCGTGGGCCGCCCTGGTACTGGTGGCCGTGGGACTGGCCGGGGTATGGCGCGGCAAGGCCGATGGTTTTGACCTGTTTCTCGAAGTCTGGGGGCCGGCCCTGGTGGTTCTGCTCTTTACCCTGCGGTCGCGGGTGTGGCGCCGGCATCTTCGTCCGCGTCTGCCCGCCGTTCATGGCTGGTTTGAGAAACGTCAAGGCTGGCTGGCTGCGGTGCTGCTGGCCTTGATCATGGGGGTTTACTTGTTTGTGGCGGCGCGGTCGACTCTGTGGGACCGGGATGAGCCGCGGTTTGCCCGCGCCACGGTCGAGATGGTGGCGTCCGGCGACTGGCTGGTACCCACCTTCAACGGCGTCCTGCGCGCCGACAAGCCCATTCTGATCTATTGGCTGTGGGCGCCGGTGGTCTGGTTGTTCGGCGGCTCCGAACTGGCCGTGCGCCTGTGGGCCGTGCTCGGCACCGGCCTGGCCTGTTTTTTATGCTATGTGCTGGGTAAAAAGCTGTTTGACTGGCGCGCCGGTTTGGTGGCCATGCTGGTGCTGGCAACCACGCCCAATCTGATTTTGTCGGGCACGGCGGCCACCACGGATGCCGTGTTGCTGGCCACGATCCTGCTCGGGCTGACCGGGTTTGGCTTAACCTTGGCGGACGGGTTCCGGCGCTGGCATGTCCTGCTGTTGGCGGCCTCGTTCACCTTGGGGCTGCTGGTCAAGGGGCCGGTGGGCCCCACGGTTACACTGCTCGGCATGATTGGCTGCCGCCTGTTGTGCCGGGAGAAATTCCTGCCCAAGGGGTACTGGTGGTGGGTGGCCGGGGCCTTGACGACCGGTATCGCGTTTTTCCTGGCCTGGGGTATTCCCGCGAACCTCGCCACTGACGGCCGTTTCTTCAAGCTCGGGGTGGGGCGCCATGTGGTGGCGCGCAGCCTGGAGCCGATTGACAATCATGGTGGCCACGGCCTGCGCTATGTCGCCTTCATGTTCTATTACCTGCCAGTGCTGCTGGTGACGTTCTTTCCGTGGACGCTGATCTTGCCAGGTGCCCTGGTCTCCCTGTGGCGGGGACATTTGGGCGGGTGGAAACTACGGGGGATGGTCCTCGGGTGGGTGGGGCTGCCGTTCATGCTGATGAGCTTGATCGCCACCAAATTGCCCCATTACATCCTGCCCTGTCTGGCGGGGCTGTCGGTGGCTGTGGCGGCGCTGATGGTGGCCCGGACCCTGCGGAGTCCGCAACCGGATGACGAGCTTTGGACCCGGCGCGGCGCCTGGTTGTTCGCACCGGTCGGTTTTGCCCTGGGGCTCGCCCTGGTGTTGGCGCCTTGGTGGCTGCCGCTGCCGGCCGCGCGGTTGGGCCTGGTCGGCGCGGGCATTTTGGTGCTGACCATGACCGTGCTGGCCCTCCAGGACCTGCCGCGGGTGAAGCTCCCCGGCGGGGCGGGGCCGACTCTGGTGGTCGGCATGTTGACGCTGGTGGTGGCCGGTGGCATCTGGATTTTGCCGGGGATTGAGAAAGTGAAAATTTCCAAGCCGCTGGCCGATGCCATTCGTCTGGCGGTGCCCCGGGGAACGCCGGTCACCTGGAGCGGGTTCGAGGAACCCAGTTTTATTTTTTACCTGAACAGCCCCGTGCCGGTGGCGCGGATTGAACCCCGGCCCGTCCGGATTCTGCACTGGTTGCGGGAACCGGCGCCGGGAGTGCTGGTCATACCCACCGGGAAATTTGCCAAAGGATTGGCCGCCAGCGAGGATGCGTTGCCCGCTTTCCGTCAAATCACCAAACTGCGCGGGTTCAATTACTCGAAGGGCGAATGGATTGAATTGCTGGCGGTGGAGCGGCTGCCGGCGGTGCGTGGCCAAGACAAGTAGTTTTATTACCTCGGCATTTCTGACCAAGCTTCACTGGTTCGAAAGGACGGCATGAACAAGCCAGTATTAATGGGCCCGGCGGCGGCGGCGTGGCTCGTCGGACAATTGGACGACCGCATGGTGGTGACCTTTCTGCGCGGGTTCGGCCCGGCGGTCTCGGCCATTACGCGCGGTTTTCAACTCGCGGTGAACGGGGCTGGACTGTCGACGATCCGCCGCCGGCTGGTGGCGGCGACGGTCGGCGATGCGCAATTGGCCGGCGAGTTGCTCGCGGCGGCGGTGATGCCATGGGCGGAGCCACGCGCGGCCCTGGCCAAGCAACCGGTGGCGGAATTGCGGCAACGTTGGCGGTTGCTGGCGCGCGATCCGGCATCTGGCGGTACGTTCCTGCTGGCGCTGGCCACCCATCCCGACGCGCGGCTGGCGGCGCGGGCGTGCCGGAGTTTGCGGCGCAATGCCTGGTGGGAACGTTTGGTGGCCGCATTACCCGTGCCCAGTTTGCCGGTCCCGGCGGTTCAGCCGGCGCCCGTCACCAATCATGAACGTGATGCCGGCTGGCGGCGCCGGCTGCTTGCCTTGGAAACGGAATTGAAGGAGGAACGGGGCCGCCATCAGCAAGACCGGCGCGCGCTGGAAAAGCAGGTAGCGGAAGCCGGCCAGGAGTTGGCGACCCTGCAACTCCGGGTGGCGGTGGAAGTGGCGGCGGGCGTGCAGCTTTATCGCCGTGAGACGCTGGGGGTGATGCCGGAACTGGTTGCCGCGACCCTGCCGGAGGCGGCGGAGACGACGGCGGCGTTGCTGGCCCGGGCGGCGGCCGCGCTGGCGCGCCAGCAGCAAGTGGATGAACGGCATGCGCGGCGGGAACAGTTGCGGGCCGAGATTGCCGAACTGGAGGCGGCGCGCGACCGGCTGGGGGTGGCGCGCCGTGACAGCGCGTTAATCCTGCCTGAATTGGAACCGGTGGACCGGGAGCTGGCGGCGCGCGCCGAACTGTTGCGCCGGCAGCTCGAGGGCGATGAACTGCTGCGCGGTTCGCAACTGGCGGCGCTGTTCCTGCGCGAAGCCGGCGCGGTTCCGGTCAACACCACGGGCATCTTGCGCCTGGAGGAATTGCTGAAGTGGTTGCATCAAGAACCGTTGCGGACATTATTGCCGGCCACGGAACGGGACGCCTTGACCGCCCTGGTGACCCGGCGTCAGGCGGAATTGCGGCGGTTGGCCATCGCGCATGCCGTGGCGGCCACGGCCGCATCCCGGCCGCCGGCCGGCCCGCGCGAGGTCGCCAATCTGGGGTGGGCGCTGCTGGAGGCGCCCGACAAGCCGCCGTTGCTGCTGGTGGACGCCTGTAATGTCCTGCTGGTGTTGCCGGATTATGCCGTGGTGGCGACCCTGCACATGGCCGAGGAACGCCCGCGCCTCTCCCGCGTGTGCCAACAGCGGAGCGCGGGGTTTGCGGGCATTGAATTGATTTATGACGGGCAGGGCGCGGTGAGCACGCGTGAGAATAAGGGGAGCGGGGTTACCGAGGTGTTTGCCGCTCATCGGGGCGAAGACCAGAACGCCGACGACTATATTGTGCGGCGCGTGGCGGATCTGGTGAAGGATCCGCAGTCTCCGCCTGTCTGGTTGGTAACCGCGGACTTCGGGTTGCGCAACCGGGCCGCCGCCGCTGGGTGTGTGGCCTTGATCAGTCCCGCGGCATTTCAAGCGCATTTCGACGGCTGAAAAGGCCCTTTTGTATGAGTCATGGCGTAGTAGCCGGGAAACCTGGCGACAAGGAAAAATCGGCGCTGACCGGCGTGGTCGCGGGGCTGGCGGATACCCTGGTGACCCTGGGCGCCATGATGGCGGCGCATTCCTCCGTGCTGGTGGCCGATGTGCTCAAGACCTTTCTTGAGTTTGTGGCCGTGTTGCTGGCCTGGCTGGCCATTCGCCGGATCAGCCGCGGCCAGGCGCACAATTACAATTACGGCCTGGGCAAGCTGGAGAACCTGTCCAGTCTGTTCGTCGGCGTGATTATGGTGATGTGTCTGCTGGTGATCGTGGTCAACGCCACCCGCAACCTGCTGCATCCCTCGCACATTTCCGGCATCGGTGTGTGGATCAGCTTGGCCTCGCAGGTGGTGTATGCGGGGATCAACGGCGGCCTGATGCTGAAGAACCAGCGGCTGGCCGAGCGGTGTGAGTCGCCCATTCTGACCTCGCAGGTCGGGCTGTTCCGTACTAAGATGCTGGCCAACCTGTTTATTTTGGGGTCGCTGGGATCGAGCTTGGCATTGTCCCGTTTCGCCTGGTCGGTCTATATTGATCCGGTGGCGTCCCTGCTGATCGCCCTGTCAATCCTGCTGGCGGCCATCGGCATTTTCTCCCATTCGTTCCGGGATCTGCTGGACTGCACCCTGGAGGAGACCCAGCAGATTTTTATTCTGCGGCAATTGGCCCAGCACTTTGCGGAATATGAGGGGCTGCATGGCATCCGCTCGCGCCGTTCGGGCAGCCGGGTGTATGTGGAGATTTTTCTTGAGTTTGCCCCGGACAAGAAAGTGGGCGAGGTGATGGCGTGTACCGAGCGGCTGCGCAAGCAGATCGAGTCGCAAATCCCGGAAAGTTCAGTCACGATCGCCCTGGCCAATAGTCCGGTCGCCACGTAGTTATAACCGCGAGAGAACGCAAGAGAAAATGCGTGTAGCGTATGTTGCATCCAGATATTTGGCATGACGCGACGGTGGAAGCGGCGCGGACGGCCGGGGGCGTGGTGCCGGTGGGACCGTGGACCTTGCACCTGCCACGGGTGTTTGGTTTTTGCGGGGGCGTGATGAATGCCGTGCGGTCGCTGGCCGGCGCTTTGAACGACGTCCCGGCCTCCCATGACGGCACGCCGGCCGGCCAGGTCTGGCTGCTGGGGGAGATCATCCATAATGAGACCGTCAATGCGTGGTTTCGGGCCGCCGGCGTCCGGCTGATCCCAGAACCGGAGATTGGCGGGGTCTTGGAACGCGTGCGGCAGGGCGACCGGGTGGTCATTCCCGCCTTTGGTATTCCGTTGCCGTTGGAGGAACGGTTGCGCGCCGCGGCGCCGATCCTGGGGTTCAGTCTGATTGACACCTCCTGCCATGACGTGCGCCGGATCTGGGATTTCACGGCGCAGCATGCGGCGACCGGCGCCACCGTGATTGTTCACGGCAAGCCCGACCACCCCGAAACCCGGGCCACCTTGTCCCGCGCCCTGACCCCGGCCAACGCTGTGATCCTGCTGCCGGGGGCCGAAGAGGTCGCAACGTTGGCGGCGGCGGTGGCGCGCGGCGACGCCGCCCGGCTGCCCGCGGAATGCATCTGGCAGGCGGAGTGCCTGGACTGGTCCAATCTGGCCCTGGTGCATCAGACCACGCTCTTGCGGGAAGAGGTGGAACAGGTCGAAACGGCCCTGGCCGCGGCGGTGCTCAGCCGGGGCGGGCGCCTCAGCCGCGACGCGGGCATCTGCCGCGCCACCCAGGACCGGCAGGATGCGGCCCTGGAACTTTGCCGCACCGGCTGCGCCTGCTTTTTGGTGGTGGGCAGTTTTGCCAGCAACAATACCGCCCGCCTGCACCGGTTGGCGGCGCGTTTTGCGCCGACCTACTTTGTCAGCGACGCCACCGCCCTGAGCCCGCAGCGGATCCGCCACTTCGATCTGGAGACGCGGCGGCAACGGGACACCCGGAGGTGGCTGCCCGCCAGTGGCGCCATCGGCATTCTCGCCGGCGCCTCCTGTCCGCCCTCCGATATCGGCGGCATCCTGCGCCGCTTCCAGGAACTGGCGCGGGGCTGATATACTTCGTTAGGCTGTAGCTTGTTAGGCTGTAGGCTGAAGGTAAATCCTAACGCAATCAATTTGGATGACTTTCGTCTAAAATGGGCCAATTTCAATGAATGCGATTGCCGAAATCCAAAAATGGTTCCACTTACAATATGACGGCAACTGGGAACACCACCACGGCATAACAATAGAAACGTGCGACAATCCGGGATGGCTGATTGCGATAAACCTTAAGGACACACCTCTTTAAGATAAACCTTTTGCAATGGTGTCAATAAGCGTACCGCAAACCTTGATTGATCAAGCGTTGGGACTGGTCAAAACACCGTTTGTCTGCGCCGAACCGTTGTCTGAAAGCTGGCTGCTATGTTTCGTTAAAAATGGGGAGTTTCATGGTTCCGGAGATCCGACCAAGTTCGAAGAAATAATGCAATTGTTTTTAACGTGGAGCAAAAGGCCGGTTTGAAAAGTCCCGATCACGGTGGCACTGTTTTTGGAGTGCGGCAATTCCTTTGCCGCTTTTTAATGCCCGATTTGAGAATATGCATGTCTCTCGCAGATGCGCGGAGGCGCAGCGGAACCGCCAAAACCGTAAACGTAACGGCGTTTCCGTCTTTGATGGCTATCGGTTTATATCCCAGGGCGCGTGGCCTTGGCCACGTTGTTCCTGCGCTCTCGCTTTGGCTCCTGCCACGAGTTGTCGGTGGTGAATGACGAAAAGAGACCCGCCGACGAGTAGGCAAACGATGCACCGCTTCCAATCCCGGCGAACGCCCCTGGTGATGCCGAGGATGAGAAGGATGATTGAAGGAACCAGTAACCATAAATTCATCCCAATCTTTTCTCCTCAAGACGGTTAATGATGAATCTAAAGATCCCAGACGTCGCCAGTCCGATTACGAAATAAAGAATGATTTGGCTGGCGAAAGCCCCGACAAGGTACGCGCTCGAATGATCTGCACCCCCGCCGATGATCGTATGAACCAGCATTCCGAAAAACATGGCGGGGACTGTCGCCACCGCGAGAGGAAGAAATAGTGATGGGTGCTGTTGGAGACTGCCGCGCACCGCACCGCAATCAACAGGGTTGATGTTGAAGTGGAGAGCGATACCTAGCAGCAATATGCCGACTCCGGCAAATGCCAACGCAATCGGGTCTCTCAATATCCGCTTTATGTTTTTTTGTAATTCACTCAACGTTAAGGTTTTCTACCGATAGAACGTGAGATGTCATCGACGAGGTCGGCGCCGAGGGTGCGCATGAGGTCGGGGAACTCGGGGAAGGTGACGCCGGCGGCTTCGGCGGTGGTGACTTGCAGCCCGCCCGGAAGGGTCAGTCCGGCCAGGGCCATGGCCATGACCACGCGGTGGTCGCCGTAGCCGTCCACCGGGGCGCCGTGTAACAGGGCGCCGCCGTGCAGGACCAGGCCGTCGGGCAATTCCTCGACAGTGGCGCCGAGCTTGCGGAGTTCGCAGGCCATGACAGCGATGCGGTCGGTTTCCTTGATCCGGGCATGGGCGACATTGCGCAGGACGGTGGTGCCCCCGGCGAGGCAGCCCATGACGGCCATGACGGGCAGGGCGTCGGGAGTGGGGTCGAGGTCGATCTCGATGCCGTGGAGGGGGGCGTTGCCGCGGACGCGGATCCAGTCGGGGCCGGTCTCGACGGTGGCGCCCATGGCGCGCAGGTAGTCGGCGACGGCTTTGTCGCCCTGGGTGTCGGCGGGGTCGAGGTTGCGGCAGGTGACGTCGTTGCCGGGCAGGGCGCCGGCGCAGAGAAAGAAACTGGCGGAGGAGAAGTCGCCGGGAATGCGGCGGCGGAAGGCGCGGTAGCGTTGGCCGCCGGGGATGTGGAAGCGGCTGAGGTCGGGCGCGTGCTCGACGGTGATGCCGAGAAAACGCAGCCAGTCCAGGGTCATGTGGACATAGGGCTGCTCTTTGAGGCCGGTGACGGTGAGGTCGCTGGCGTGGTCGGCCAGGGGGCAGGCGATAAGCAGGCTGGAAAGGTACTGGCTGGAGCGCGCCTCCAGGGTGGCGGCGCCGCCGCGGAGGCCGCCGCGGAGGCGGAAGGGTGGGCAGCCGTTGCCGTTGACGGAGACGATGTCGGCGCCGAGCTGGGCGAGGGCGGCGGCCAGGGCGCCACAGGGACGGCGCTGGATCTGGTGGTCGCCGGTCAGAATGACCTCGCCGGCGCGCATCAGCGAGGCTAGGCCAAGGAGCAGGTTCATGCTGGTGCCGGAGTTGCCGACATCGACCACCGCCTGGCGCGGCGCGGGGGCGTTGGCGCAACCGGTGACGTGCCAGACGGCGGCTTCGCGCCGGACGGTGGCGCCAAAGGCGGCGATGCTGGTGGCGCCCGAGACGGCGTCGGCGGAAACCAGGGGCGCCTCAATGACGCTGTCGCCCGCCGCCACGCCGGCCAGCATGACGGCGCGGATGGTGTGGGACTTGGAGCCGGGAATGACGACGTCCCCGTGCAGCCGGGAGGGATGGCAGATGAAGTTCATGGGGAAAAATGAGGTTGATAGGCTGTAGGCTGTTAGGCTGAAGGTAATTAAGATCTCACCCTAATGCGGCATGATACTGCTTTTTGATGCTATACCGCGTTAGGGTGAAAAATTAATTAAACCGCAGATTACCGAATGTTGAACCGCAGAATCTTGAGGTCGTTGTTGTCCTTTACATTGGATTTCCTTCGTTATTCGGACCTCAATATTCGTCACTCTGCGGTTGTAAAAAAGTTAAATTTTCATCCTAACGCAGTATAAAGTCAACTAGCGGGCATTCATGGCGCGGGGGGGCTGGAGGTGGGGCGCGAGGTTCTTTTTTGGGGGTGCGCCCGGTTCGGGGCGGAAGAGCCGGTCGAGATCGGCCAGTTCGTGCGGGGTTAGGAGCCGCCACTCGCCGGGGCGCAGATGGCCAATGCGGATCGGGCCGTGGGAAATGCGCTGGAGACGCTGGATGGACAGGCCGAGGGCGTCAAACATGCGGCGGATCTCGCGCTTGCGGCCCTCGGCGAGGACCAGTTCCACGATGGCGCCGGCTCCGGCATGGCCGATGACGCGGGCGCTTTTGGCGCGCAGGAACTGGCCATCATCCTCCAGGCCGATGGTGAGGCGTTGCAAGAGTTCGGGGGCGGGAATCGTCGGCGTCCACACCCGGTAAACTTTGGTGGCCTCGTAACGGGGATGGGCGAGGTGCAAGGCGCGGTCGCCGTCATTGGTGAGCAGGAGCAACCCTTCACTGTCGCGGTCCAGGCGGCCGACCGTGAACAGGCGACCGAGGCTGCTGGGCAGCAGTTCCAAGACCAGCCGGGCGGCGTGTTCGTCTTGGGCGGAGCAGGTGTAGCCGGGGGGCTTGTTCAGGGCCAGCCAGACCTTTTTCTGCAGGGTCACGGGCTGGCCGTCCACCGCAATCTGGTCCACGCCGGGGGTGACGTTGAAGGCGGGAGTGGCAACAATTTCACCGTTGACCGTGACCCGGCCGGCGGCGATCACTTCCTCGCTGGCGCGCCGGGAGGCGACGCCGCAGGCGGCGAGATATTTGGCCAGGCGCTGAGAATCGGGGGATGAGGGCATGAAGGATCCAAGGGGGGAGTGGGGAGTGCGGAGTGCGGAGTGGGGAGTGCGGAAGACGGAATGTTGAATGCCGAATGTCGAATAATGAATGACGAAGTGGGAGCGTGGGGACGTGAGGCGTGAAACGTGAGGCGTGAAACGTGAGGTCTTTTATTGGGGCGGAAGCGGGGGGGGGGGCGTTGATGTGGGGGTGGCCCCGGTGGTTGCGGCGGGGGTGGGCGGGGGCGGCGCCACGGGCGCCGGCGCCGGGGACGGGGCAATGGGCGGATCCCAAGTGAGTTCCTTGCCGCTGAAGGTGACCTCGATCTTGGGCGGATGGGAGAACAGTTCCGGCTGGCGCGCGGGCTCGAATTCCCAGGTCGCCTGCATGACGCTGGGATTGGGGGCGCTGGTGACGATGATCGGAGTGGGAGTCTGGATGCGCAGGCGGAGCTTCATTCCTTGCAGGGCGTCCTGCAGGGCTTTGACGCGTTTGGCGTCGGGGACCGTCTCGGGTGCGGCTTCCGCCTCGGGCAACTGGGCGGCGAGCGTGTAGTCGCCGGCGCCGGTGCGGGTGAGCTTGAAATCACCGATCAAGCCGCTGTTCAAGGCCTTGCGCATGTCGGCGGCACGGACCAGAATGGCGACCAACTGCTGGCCGTCGCGGACGGTGGTGGTATAGCTCTCCAGTTTTAGCGGGGTGCCGGCGAACCAGGTGCGGGTGGCGCCCTCGCTGAGGAACCAATAGAGACGGTTGGGGGTGACGGCGTCCGCCGCGGGGGTGCGGCCTTGCAGTTCCAATACCTTGGCCTGGCCGGCGGCCAGTACGGGCAGGGTGCGTGCCGGTACCGTGTAGCGGAACTCGACCTCGC
Source organism: uncultured Lentisphaerota bacterium (assembly GCA_903896595.1). Lineage (GTDB taxonomy): Bacteria > Verrucomicrobiota > Lentisphaeria > Oligosphaerales > CAITYL01 > CAITYL01. Next base: position 43,837 of record CAITYL010000166.1, on the reverse strand, counting down.
CGGAACCGTCGGCATTGATGGTGATGCGCTGGTCCAGTTCCAAACAGCCGGCGCTCAGCAGCAGGAACGGGAGGACGAACAGCGGGCGGAATTGGCGCGCGGCGGTTTTCGTCCGCCCGCCGACGGGGCGCGGGAGGCAACCGGAAGGTGGGGCGGAAGGCATGGGGTGCATGGCGTTACCGGCGCGGCATCAGTGTCGTTGCGTTGGGAGTTAGGCTGCGTTAGGCTGAAGCTTTTTAGGCTGTAGGCTGAAGGTAATCAATATTTTACCTTAACGCGGTTTGGCGGTGTTCAACTATAGGGGGTGCATCGTGAAAGGCAAGATCGTTTACGGTTGCCCCGTAAGGGGTCACTGATGAAGGGGTGTGGCAAGACGAACCACAGATTGCCGAATATTGAACCGCAGAATGATGAAGTTTTTGGATGCCTTCATGATTCGGAACTCTTCATTCGTCACTCTGCGGTTCGCGTTTCCAGATACAGCGGCCGGCGGGTTTGCCGTTCGATGGTCTGGAGCTGGTGGCGGAAGCCGGGATAGTCGTCGGCGGGGACGCGGATGCCGTCGCGGGCGAAGCTCAGATCGATGGCGATGCCGCCGGGTTCGGGAGTGAAACGTTCCTGGTAACGGACGCCATCGCCGGAGAGGCGGAGGTCCGGGGGCGGGGACAGCAGTCTCCAGCCGGCCGGCAGCTTCAGGTGAACGTGGCGTTCCCAGGCGGTGGCGGTCGGGTAGGCCAGTGGGTAACGCCGGCTCTCCATGCTGATTTCATCAAAAGTGCGCTCGCGGTCGGGAAGCTGGACAATGCGCAGGGTGCCGGCGGGCATCGCGTAGGCCGGCAGGGTGTAGTCGTAGTCGAGGGTGAACGGCCGCGCCAAGTCCTGCGGATCGCTGATATCGAAGCGTTTCAGCCGGGCGCCGGGCGCCAGGCGGTTGACGTACTGGGCCATGAGTTGCGGTCGTAACTTTTCGGGTACCCGTTTCCAGGCGCCGCGCAGGCCGGCCTCGTATTCGCCGGAATAGCGGTTGTGGCTGACGACATCCAGGGAGCCGTCGGGGTTCAGGGTCATCGTCTCGTCGGTGATTTTGCCCATGGCCTCCAGGCCGGGCGGAATCGGGATGACCTGCCGCCGGTCGCGCAAGAAATTGACGGCGAGGGCGCCGTGGTCGTCGGCGCGCCAGGAGGGATAGCGGTGGTCCTGGGTGGTGGCGTCCAGAAACTGGCTGCGGCCATTGCGCCGCAGCTCGGTGATGCAGTGGTTGCCGAAGATCACCGGATACTCGGGGAAGAACAGGCCGGAGTCCTGGGTCTTCAGCACCACCGGATCGGCCTCAACGCCGATGCTGCGCAGCATGACGGCGAACAGCACGGCCTTGTCGGTGCAGTCGCCGTAGCCGTTGGCCAGCGTTTCCGCCGCCGGATGGCCCGACCAGCCGGAACTCAGCGAGGACTTAATGGAGATGTAGCGAATGTTTTTCTGTACCCAATAATAAAGGCGGGCGATCTGGTCGTCCTCCGTGGTGGCGCCGGCGATGATTTCCTTGGCTTTGGCGGTGACGGCCGGGTTGGGGGCCACCCGCTCCTGTTGCATGCCGCCGACAAAGGCATTCAGCGGCGCCCAACGGTCGACGATGGTGGCGTGGACGGCCGGTGTCACTTCGCTCAGCTCGGGCATTTGGGGCTCGGGGGTGACCGGCGGCACGTCACGCTTTTCCCACACGTACTGGCGATAGCGCGCGCCGTTCCAGGTTTCCTCTGACCGGGTCTCCACGGATGCGGTCCATGGCATCACGGTTCGCCCCAGCCGGTCCCAGAATCCCGCTGATTCGCCGGCGGCGTCCCAGTTGACCGTCCAGCTCCACAGGCGGACCGCCTCAGGCACGCAGACGGTGAGCCGGGAGATGCACACCGGTACCTCGCCCTGAAAATAGAACGACGGGAAGAACAGCCGCCAGTTCTCCGGTTGGTATTCCTCAATCTCAAACTCGTATTCGACCAGCGCCCCGATCTCCGTGCCTGGCACGGCGGCGCTGATCTGGCGGGCATTGGGCGAGAAATAGACGTCGCCTCCGCCCACCGGCGCGGTGGTGACCGCGCCCGGCGGCAGTTCCAGCACACGCCCGTCCCGGGTTAGGCAGCGGGCCGCCAGCAGCCGTGCCCGGCTGCGTCCTTCGGTGAACGGAATGTTGACCACGCCCCACGCCAGCATTTTTTCATTAAGGATCAGTCCCGCAAAATGATAAGAATAGCGGTGGTGATGGTCGGCGGTGAGGCGGAATTCGCCCACGTCCAGCACCTGAACACCGCCGCAGCCGGGGAACCGGGCCGCCAGTTGTTCGCCCTCCCGCCGCAACGCCAGCAACCGCTCATGAGTTGCGGAGTCCGCAACCACGGTGGCGGCGGGGGCCGGGGCGGCGCCGGTTGCGGTGGAAGAAGGACCGAACCACCAGTCGGCCACGGCGGCGCGCGGCCAGGCGCGCGAACCGTCCCGGAACTGGCCGTCGCGGTACTCGAAGCGCGGGGCTTCCAAGCGGCCGCCGTCACCTTGAACCAGCGTTTCCGCATTGACGTGCCACCCGGTCAGGAGCAGGGTGATGGCGAGGGAGAGTAAGGAATGCAGCAATTTCATAACTATGGATTCCAATGCCGTCGGCAGGTGTGTCAAGACGGCCATAAGTATAAACGCGGAAGCATGGCTTTGCCGCCGTGATTGCCGCACGCACGGACAGACCACGGACTCGCACGGACATGACTGGCGGCAAATATACCGTTTTTTTGTCCGTGCTAGTCCGTGTCCGTCCGTGTGAGTCCGTGGTTTTTGCTGCCGTGCGCGGATGTTCCTTGGGGGACTGTGGCCTCCTCAAAAACTTTTTTGGGCGCACTGGACGGATCGCGAATTTAGGCTATTATACTTATTGAACTACTTGTATTGTTTGTATATATTAGTGTACTAAAAATGAAGACAACAGACCCCATCAAACCGGCACGGCCTGCCAAAGACGGGCTGTGGGTGACGATCGCCGAGGAACTGCGGAGCCGCATCAGCGGCTTGGCGCCCGGCACCCGGTTGCCCACCGTCCGCGATTTGATGAAGGAGTTCGCCGTCAGCCAAGCCACGGTTCAGCAGGCTTTGGAAGTGATTGAGGCGGACGGACTGATTTCTTCCCGGGTCGGGCGCGGCACCTTTGTGGCCGATTCCGCCGCCACCCAGCAGCGGCAGAAGACGATCATGGTGCTGCGCGGGGATTACCCCAGCCGACGCGGCGATGACATCACCCGCGCCCTGCAGCAGGCGATCGGCAAGGCTGAGCATCAAGGGTTGGTGATCACTTATCAGGACATGGAACATGTGATGGACGTGCTGGCGCCCCTCAAGGCCAGCGACGGTTACATCCTGCAGCCGCTGGGGGCGGCCAGCATTCCGGTGTCGCTGCTGCATTTTCTACGCTCGCGCAGTCCGGCGGTGGTGGTGAGCGAGGCGGATGTCGGGTATTTGAACATGGATGGTGTGTACATGGATTTGTCGGCCCAAATTGCCTTGGGCGTGCGGCATCTGCGCGGCCTGGGCCATCGCCGGATCGCGTTTGTCTCCGGCGAGCCGCTCATGGGGGACCAGTGGCGACTGGCGGAAATTCACCGGCAGACGGCGGAGTGGCTGGGGGTTACCGATGGTGACGATTTGGTGCTGACGTGCGACACCCGTCCCGGTGAAGATGCTTTGGGGCACATGCGGGAACGGGTTGACCGTCTGATCATGGAACGCGGAAAGGTGGCGTTGCCTTTCACCGCCATCATTTGCGGCAGTTATGTGTCCGCCCTTGGTGCGCTGGAAGCCTTCAAGCAGCACGGCGTGTGCGTGCCGGAGGATGTCAGTGTGGTGGTGGCCGACAATCCCGACATTGAGGAGGCGCGCCGGGCTGGGCTGACCATGGTTGGCGTTTCCAGCACGGAACGGGCCGAGATCCTGTTGCAGTGCCTGACGCGGCGCTGGGACCATCCCGATCATCCCTACGGCACGGAATTGATGAAGCCAAGCTTGGCGGTGGGGAGCAGTTCCGGCCCGGTGCCGGGCTAGAACCTTGTAACACGAAAGCATTCAGATTAACCACGAAGCCACGAAGAGCACGAAGGTAAATCGAAGGCGGTTTAGGCAGAAAACCCGGCGGAATGGGTTCGCTGGGGTTTAGCACAAGCAAAGCAAGGAGAATGGAACATGAATCTGCAACGAAATCTCAGGGTAGTGTGGCTGGTCGTGGCTGCGGCCGCGATGTCCGCCGGCGCGGCGGTGATCACCAACAACAAGACGGACTGGAACGGCGTCACCAACACGGTGACTGGCGGCCGCTGGTCGTATCTTAATGTGGGCGACCTGAATCCAACTGCCACCAGTGTTGGTCTGTTGGGGCAACAGTACGGAAGCGCCCAAGACAATTGGTGCGTGGACAAAAACAACACGAATAATGTATGGTATGTGGCAAGCAACGGCTGTGTCATGACCGATGGTAGGGCCTTGGGCTGGGCCTATACCAACACCGTCAACAGTGGGGATGCCAGCGTTGTTACCATATCGGGAAGCTATGGAAATGGTGCGGCCGGTTGGAATTTTGCCATTTACGCGACTTCGGACACGGCTCTTGACCGGATCGATATGAGCACTAAAACCCTGCTGTTTTCCAAGTCGACCGCGTGGGATGGAGACTCCACTGTCAGCTTTAATTTTACTACGGCGCTGAACCCGGGCAATGACATTGTGTTTGTTGCAAACATCAACAATTACTGGTGGGAACCGCGCTATCTGGATGCCACCATCACGATCGTGCCCGAGCCGGCGGCGCTGAGTCTGCTGGCGCTGGGCGGGCTGGTGCTGTTCCGGCGGCGGCGGTGATTTTTGCTTGATGGCAAGGAGAGGGTGGACCCCGTGGACACGATAGACCGGGTGGACTGTCCACAAGGTCCACCGGGTCCACTGAGTATCTTCTTGCCCCCCAAAACCAAGGCTTTTCCCATGAAACGCTTCACCCTCATCGAACTGTTGGTGGTAATCGCCATCATCGCCATTTTGGCGGCGATGTTGCTGCCGTCGCTGGGGCGGGCCAAGCAGGAGGCGACCAAGGCGGTCTGCCAGTCCAACCTGCGCCAGTGCGGGATTGGTGTGCATCTGTATTTTTCGGATGACGCGCGGGCGGCCATCCAGCCGGGGAACCGCTGGCTGAACGATGCCACGCTCAATTATCCCGAGGTTCAAAACGTCGGACATTTGTGGAAGGCGGGAATCATCACCGACGCCCGGGTGTTCTGGTGTCCAGTGGTCTACAAAAGTTACCAGAGCGAGATCACGCCCTCGCAGCCGTTTGCCATCAACGGCATCTTCGGCTATGTCGGCCGGCGTGGTCCCACTTACGGCTGGTGCGAAGGGCCGTTGACCGCCCAATCGGCGCCGGGCACCGCCTGCTTCGCCGACTGCTCGCTCTATGCCAGTCCGCTCTACAGCGGCCATGGCGCCTATGAACATCTGACGGGGGGTAACGTCCTGTACTTGGACGGCGCGGTCAAGTTCCTGAACAACGGCGAGGTCACCCAGGCGTGGGTCAAATACGCGGGCCGGCTTGGGTTTTCCGCCGCGGAACAGGGATTTCTGGGCGAGTACGACCGGTAAATGGGGCGACGGAGTTTTTTGCGGATCATTTTAGTTTTGAACAGGAGGCAGCAGAGGCCACAAAGATGTTGTTCTCCGTTCTCTCCTGAATTTCTCCTGTTTAAATTCTTTGTTGATGATTTTTAATATTTTCTATATATTTGCAATGCAACAGGAAATACTGTCATGATGTCCAAGTTAATGTCGGGTGCCGCCGCCGTGATCGCCCTGGCCGGGACTTCGGCCCTGCGCGCCGGCGACCAGTTCAATTTTGTCGAAGCCTCCGGGGTCTGCCAAGGCGGGGCTCACCGCATGGTGGGGGAATTCCAGGACGCCCTGGGCTGGGACCGGCAGGAGTATGGCGGTTGGGGTTCCTGCGAACCGAAGCGGGGGCAGTTCAACGACCAGCCGATTTATGACTTCGGCAAGGCGGCGATCGAGTATCGCAAGCAGGGCAAACAGGTGCTACCCATTATTGACTATGGGGTGGATTGGGCTTGCGACCGGACGGGCACGTTTATTGCCGGCGACAAGAAATACGTCTATCATCCCGGCCCCAACGGCAAGGTACTGGTCGATCTTTATAAACGGGAAGGCGATGGCCGGTGGACCAAGACCGCCGGGGATGCCGAGGCCAATCCCGGTTTTATGCCGATTGCCCAGGAATTTGTGCCGGACTGGGAGAATCATGTCCGGCGGGTGGTGAAGATTCTCCGGGCGCCGCCCTACAACGTTGAGTATTTTCAGATCTGGAACGAGGCGCATCCGGACAGCGGTTTTTGGCAGGGCGACATGGATACCTATATGACGCGCATCCATCTGCCCGCCGCGAAGGTCATTCATGAACTCGGGGGCAAGGTGGTCTATGGCGGCTGGCCCTGCTGCGGCAGCCTCCATGACTATGTCGCCCTGCTCGACAAGCACCGGGCCTGGAGCAGCATTGATGTGCTGGACGTCCATTATTTCCCGCTCTCGGCCTTTCCATTCCTGCGTCAGGAGTCTCGCAAGCGCGGTTTCAATATGGCGATCTGGCAGACGGAGGTGGCCTTTACCACCGACATCAATTATGTCGGCAATACCTATCCGCGCTTTGTCGACTGGTGCCTGCGCAACCAGCCGGCGCACGACAAGTACAAACTTTTCTTCTTCGCGATGTGGTCGCCGGACGATCCCAAGGCCTACGGCTATGGCCGGACTTTCCTGTCGGGCGAGCGGCCTTCGGGGCATGGCAAGAGCATTGTCACTTTGGGCAAGCTGCTCAAGGGTGCCAACGTCAAGCTGTACGCGCCCGTCACCAGTATGCCGCAGCTGAAGCCGGAGCTGGACGAGCGGCTCAGCGCCATGGAGGCGTTCCTGGTGGATGACAAGCGGATTGTGGTGGCCATTCACATGATCCCGAGCAACTCGGCCAAGATTTACCTTGACGCCGACGGCAACTCGATCCACCTGGACATGGGCACGCCAACGGTGGCGCTGGCTTTTCCTGAACTGAAGAAGGACCGGATCGCGAACGTCGAGCGCTGGAGCATGACCGGGTCGGTGACAGATCTCACCGCCAGTGTCGCCGCCGCGCCCGCCGGGGCCGGGGTCATTCTCGACGCACCGATCCGGGACGCGGATTTGAAGGACGGCAACTATATCGACATGCCCGAGGGGCAGCTCCGCCAGACTTTCTATGTGGCCATCACCCTGAAGTGAGAGCGCATTCCCTGGTTCCAAGGCCAGGCAGGATTGCCTGAGCCCTGGGGTTTGGCACAAAGATGGGAACCTTTGGCGGATTTCGTCCCGTAGGGACTGAACGACAATAGGCAGGGGCTTCAGCCCCTGTCTATTCCCGCCCCGTCCCGTTGGGACGGGAAAACTGCAATCGATGGGTGTCGATGGCCATCGAGAGCTATCGAGGGCCGTCGATAACCATCGGGCCGTTGCGCTGGCACGTCTGCGCGAACAGCGTGGTTACAGTGGTGTCGAACCACCGCCACGCTAAAGCGCCAGTCCGGTTCCCGGCTGACGCGGTTTATACGCCCTCTTATAATGATTTGACAATCCGCCATTATTAGCTATTGTATTTATTGATTTAATTGTGTGTGTTGAATGTATTTTTTATGGCGGGATGGTGATATGGGCAAACCGCAGAGCAGCCAGCGGAAGGCGGCGTCCAAGGACGGGGTCTGGGTGCCGATTGCCCAGGAATTGCGACAGCGGATCCGCACGCTTCCTCCCGGTGCGCGGCTCCCCACGGTGCGCGGACTGATGCACGAGTTCGCCGTCAGCCAGGGCACCGTGCTGGCGGCGTTGAAGGCGCTCGAAAAAGACGGGCTGATCTCGGCGCGGGTTGGGCAGGGCACCTTTGTGGCCGATTCGGTTCCCGCCGCCCCGCGGCAGAAGACGGTCCTGGTGTTGCGCGGGGATTATCCCAGCCGGCGCGGCGATGACATTACCCACGCCCTGCAGGCGGCGATCGACAAGGCCGGGCATCAAGGGCTGGTGATCACCTATCATGACATGGAACATGCGATGGACGTGCTGGCGCCGCTCAAGCCCAGTGACGGGTACATGTTGCAGCCGCTGGGGGCGGTGAATATTCCGGTGGCGTTGCTGCATTTCCTCCGTTCCCGCAGCCCGGCGGTGGTGGTGGACGAGGCTGAGGTCGACACCCTGGACGTGGAAGGGGTGTACATGGATTTGCTGGCGCAACTGTCGCTGGGCATCCGGCATCTGCGCGACTTGGGGCACCGGCGGATCGCCTTTGCCACCGGCGAACCGTTGGTGGGGGATCAGCGGCGGCTGGCTGCCCTTCACCGCCAGACCGCGGAATGGTTGGGAGTGGCCGATGGCGACGAGCTGGTGTTGACCTGCGACACCCGGCCGGGCGAGGAGGCACTGGGGCACATGCGGGAGCGGATGGCGCGCCTGTTGGCGGAACGGGGGGGGAAGCCGCCGTTCACCGCGGTGATTTGCGGCGGGTATGCCTCCGCCCTGGGAGTGCAGGAAGCGTTTCGGCAGCACGGGATCGCGGTGCCGCGGGAGGTCAGCGTGGTGGTGGCCGACAACCCCGACCTTGAAGAGGCGCGCCGGGCCGGTCTGACCATGGTTGGCGTTTCCAGTACCGAACGGGCCGAAGTCATGTCGCAGTGCCTGATGCGGCGCTGGGACAACCCCGAGTCGCCCTATGGCACGACGTTCATGACGCCGACTCTGGTGGCGGGCGGCAGTTCCGGGCCGGCGCCAGAGTCATGCTGTAGCTGAGCGCTTGCAGCGCGGCGGAGATACGCCGCCGGGCTGCAAGCCCTATGTCCTTTTTACCATGAAGAACATGAAGATCACGAAGAAAAAGCTTAATCAAGACGTCCAACTGCGTTTGGGGCGCCTTGCGGCTGGTTCACTTCATGTGCTTCGTGCTCTTCGTGACTTCGTGGTGAATCCGAACGTTTAAGTGTTACAAGGTACTAGGGCATAATGGATTCGGAATCCATCCCGGCGGAACGGGTCCGGCGGGGTTTAACACAAGCAACGCATAAGGAGCAATGGAAGATGAACCTGCAACGAAATCTCAAAGCGATGACACTGGTCGTGGCTGCGGCCGCGATGTCCGCCGGCGCGGCGGTGATCACCAACAACGTGACCAACTTCAACAATGTCAGCAACCAGATTGCCGGCGGCCGCTGGTCGTATCTCGATGTTGTTGACATGAATTCGACCAGCACCTCTCTTGGCACGTTGAGTATGCAATATGCTTGGAGTGTAAGCGGCAGTGCGCCGTGGAACAATTGGTGCGTGAACACGAACAAGACCCCCGACAACTGTTGGTATGTGCTGGACGACGGCAATGTCATAACCGACGGCAGAGCCGTCGGCTGGGCCTACACCGTGGGCAACGGAGCGGGCGATTCCGTCACTATCGCCGGTGACTTCGGCCTAAATTTTGGCCTCTTCAACTTCGCCATTTACAAGACCACGGACACGGACATGAACCGGGTCGACATGAGCACCAAACAGCTGCTATTTTCCTCGACGGAACCCACATCTTTCAATAAGAACACCACGGTGGTAGCCGGAAACGACATCGTGTTTGTTTCGAACACCACCGATTATCCTTTTGATAAGCGGCAACTCAACGCCACCATCACGATCGTTCCCGAGCCGGCGGCGCTGAGCCTGCTGGCGCTGGGCGGGCTGGTGCTGTTCCGGCGGCGGCGGTAACTCGGGGCGTTGAAGGAGCGGACTTGGGGGGGGGCTTCCGACAAGTCGGACAGGTCCGACCTGTCAGACTTGGGGTAGCCCCCTGGGAACCAGTTTTTAGAATTCAAAGAAATGGATGTCACATGATGCGGCACTTGTTGTTGACAGGACTGGTTGGCGGGGTGTTGGCTGGCGGCGCGCTGGCGGCCGAGCCCAAGGGCATGTTCGCCCAATTTCTGGGGGTGAACCAGGGATACCCCAAGCCGGAAGGCCCCGATCGTTATTTGACGTCTTACCGGCAGGACCTCCCGTGGGGTGACTTACAGCCGGAGGGGCCCGGAAAATGGAATGAGCAGTACCTCGCGGACTGGGGCAAGGCCGTGCTGGAACACCGGAAGTTCGGGGCTGAGCGGATGCCCGTTCTGCTCTATACCACGGGCTGGGCGGCCCGAAAAAAGGCGTGGAGTTTCACTGTGGCCGGCAAGCGGTATGACGTTCAGGCCTGGGCTCCCGGCCAGGACGTGAACACTCGTCAGGCCACGGTGACCGACCTGGCCACCGGCAAGGTGGAAAACAGCAAGCTAGACGCCGGCCGGATGCCTCCGGAAAAGGTCGGCGACTGGGAGGCCTATGTGGAGCGGGTGGTGAGCTTTCTTTCCAGGCCCCCCTACAATGTCCGCTATTTCCAAATCTGGAACGAAGCCAACGATGTGGGACTGACCGGATTTTGGAATGGCACCATGGACGACTACATGGAAACTATCCATCTGCCGGCGGCCAAAATCATCCGCCGGCACGGGGGCAAGGTGGTCTATGGGGGCTATCCGTGCAACGGTTCGATGGAACATTACCTGGGGATTTTGGACAAGCACCGGGCCTGGGATACGCTGGATGTGCTGGACATCCATTATTTCCCGCTGTCCGCCTGGCAATGCCTGTATGACCGGGTCAGCCGGGACAAACGTCGGCTGGCCATCTGGCAGACCGAGGTTGGTTTTGTCCCCACCCCCATCTGGGTGCCCAACAGTTATCCGCGGTTTTTCCACTGGGCGATTTCCCACGATTGGAAGCCGGACCGGTATAAGTTTTTCCAGTTTGCTTCCTGGAGTCCGGACGATCCCAAGGCTTACGGTTACAACTGCAACTTTTACCGGGGCGAAACGCTCACCTTTCACGGCAAGGCGTTGATGACCTTGGGCGGCCTGCTGGAGGCGCCGGTGGTCAAGCCATACACCGCTTGGGAAACCTGGCCGCGGGTGAAGACGGAAATCGACGAGGGCAAGTCCAGCGTGGAGGGCTTTGACTGTGGCGACCGGATCGTGCTGGCCATCCACTTGGCGGATCAGAATGGCGCCGCCATGTTCACGGATTGGGCGAACGGCGGTGACAGTCTGCCCATGGACAGTCCCGAGGCGAAACTGGAGGTGCAGTTTCCCAAGCTGAAACCGGCGGCCATCAAGGCGGTTTGGAAAGTCGGGGTCTATGGCAGCAAGGCGCCGCTGGCGGTGAAACCGGGGGCCGGCGGGAAGGGCGTCGTGGTGGAGGTGCCGCCCTTTGACCGGGATCCGGTGGAACGGCAGGACAACCGGGACGGCCGGATGCACACCTTCTATCTGCTGGTGGAAAAAGCCGGCCGCTGAGGAGAATCATGTTGGGAACCCCCTTTTGAGGAAAGGCGGTTCCCAAACCCTCCGTCAAACCTTTTTGCTGCCTTAAGCGCGGAGGGCGCATTTACCACAAGCCATGCTGGTAAATCATGGCATTGATGCGTGTGGGCTTGTGGAAAATGCGCCCTCCGGTATTAGGAAACAAAATTTTTGGGAAGGGGTTTGGGGAGCACCCTTTTCCAAAAGGGTGGCCCCAACATCCGTTTCAAACAAGGATACCAACTATGAAACGCTTCACGCTCATTGAGTTGCTGGTGGTGATTGCGATCATCGCCATTTTGGCGGCCATGCTGCTGCCGGCGCTGGGGCGGGCCAAGCAGGAGGCGACCAAGGCGGTCTGCCAGTCCAACCTGCGCCAGTGCGGGATCGGCGTGCAGTTGTATTTCTCGGATGACGCGTGGGCGGCCATCCAGCCGGGGCCGCGCTGGATGAACGACGCCACGCTCAATTATCCCGAGGTTCAAAATGTCGGGCACTTGTGGAAGGCGGGAATCATCACCGACGCCCGGGTGTTTTGGTGTCCGGTGGCCTACAAGAGTTATCAGAGCGAGATCACCCCCATACGGCCGTTTGCCATTAACGGTATCTTCGGCTATGTCGGGCGGCGCGGTGCCACCTACGGCTGGTGTGAAGGGCCGGTGACCGCCCAGTCGGCGCCGGGCACCGCCTGCTTCGCCGACAGCTCGCTGTTCTGCAGTCCGCTGTACTCTGGCTCTCATTCCTCTTATGAACACCTGACCGGCGGCAACGTTCTCTATTTGGACGGCGCCGTCAAGTTTTGGAACAACGGCGACATCACCCAGGCATGGATCCGATACGGCTTGGCCGGCGAGCAGGGATTCCTCAGGGTGTACGACCGGTGAAAAGTCGATGGCCATCGAGAGCTATCGAGGGCTGTCGATACCCATCGATAAAAGGCGGGGCCGGGTGCATGACCGTTTTGTTGGTGATGTTGGGGCCACCTGTTTGGAAACGGGGGCCAAACTGCGGGCCGTCAGTGGCGCCGGAACAGGCGTTTGATCAGGCCGTAGAGCCCGCCGCTCTGTGTGTTGTCGCTTGCGTGGTTGCGGCCGACCTCGAAGGCGGCGGCCCCGACCAATTTATCGAAATGGTTGCTCTGCAGGTCGGCCGTGGCGTTGACGATGGTCTGCTCAATAATCCCGCCCTGTGGTTTTTCGCTGAGGACCAGCAGGGTCTTGCCGACGTGGATTTGGTCGCCTTCGCGCAGGGTGGCTTTCTTGTCAATCACCCGGCCGTTGACCGAGGTGCTGTTGCGGCTGCCCTGGTCTTCCACGACGTAATAGGTGCCCCGCTTGATAATTTGGGCGTGCAGGCGCGAACATTTCTTGTCGAACAGGGCGATGGTGTTGTCGTTGGCGCGACCAATCGTGTTCACGCCCTCATGCAGGGGAAATTCGTCCCCCTTGTTCAGACCGCCGATGCAGACCAGCTTGGACATGAACGCTCCTGTTCCCTGGCAACCACAATGGCCACCGCCATTCGCGAAACATAACCGTTCGGGTCGGTGGCGGCAAGGGGGGATGTGTGATCCGTGAAGCGTGACTCGTGAACCGTCAGCCGGCATTGTCAATAGCCGACCAACCTGTATAGTTCTCGGCGCGTTGAAGATACCCACTGTCAGCTAAGGAACTCGGAAAGCATGCACCTTATCAAGCGGATCAGCACAGGGGTGGCGATGGTGTGGCTCGGGGGGTGTCTCACGCCGGCGGTATTGGCGCAGGCCAATCCTGGCGCCTCCAAGGCGGCGATGGGGATGTTTGACGCCATCAACGCGGAGGAAATCTTCCAGCAAACCATCAAAACCGCCATTGACAAACAGGTGCAGGGCAATCCGCAATTCGCCCAATACCGTCCCCGGATTGAACAGGCCATTTCGGATGGCATGCCGTGGAAAAAGGTCAAACGGGATTTGGTGCGATTTTACGTTCGCGAGTTGACGGCGGATGACCTGGCCCAGATGACCGTCTTTTACAAGACGCCCGCCGGCCTCAAGCTGGCGCAAAAAACCATGGACAAGAGCCTGGCTTGGGACAAGGTCAAGAGCGACCCCGCCAGCCTGGCGGGCATGTTCACGTCCGATGAAATGGCCCAAATCGCCGCTTTCGTGCAGACCCCCACCGGCGCCAAGCTGGTGGTGAAAGGCCCGGCGGTGGCGCAGAATGTCGAGCGTTATCTCAACAAGAACGCCAAACGGATCATTGACGCGGAAGGCAGAAAAGTGATTGCCGAAATGATGAGCGGCAAGCACTGAGCTACAGTGGTGAATAATCCAGGTTAGGGTGAGATCTTATACTCAGTTAGGCTGACATTTTACACGAACATCGAACATTCAACGTTCAACATCCAACGTGGATTATTCAACGTTGGACGTTGAATGTTCGATGTTGAATGTTTTGATTTTCACCCTCACGAGGTATAATTACCTTCAGCCTACAGCCTAACAAGCTTCAGCCTGACCTTACGCCGTGACGATGAGTTCGCGGAAGCGCTTGAAGAGATAGGCGCTGTCGTGCGGGCCGGGGGACGCCTCGGGGTGATACTGGACGCAGAACAGCGGTTCGTGACGGTGCCGCAAGCCTTCCACGGTACGGTCGTTGAGGTTGAGGTGGGTGACCTCGACCTGTTTCATGTCCAAGGTGTCCGGGTCTACGCAGAAATTGTGATTTTGCGAAGTGATTTCGACCCGCCCGGTGGTCAAATCCATCACCGGCTGGTTGCAGCCGTGATGGCCGAACTTGAGGCGCCGGGTGACGCCGCCCAAGGCCAGGCCCAGGAGCTGGTGTCCCAGGCAGATGCCCATCAGCGGCACTTTGCCGATCAGGGCGCGGATGGCCGTGACGGCGTAGGTGACAGCGGCGGGATCGGCCGGGCCGTTGGAGAGGAAGACGCCGTTGGGTTTCATCGCCAGCACGTCGGCGGCGGGTGTGCGCGCGGGCACCACGGTGACCTTCATGCCCTGCTGGCGCAGGCGGCGCAGGATGTTCCATTTGATGCCAAAATCGTAGGCGACCACGTGCAGGTCGGTTTCCGGCAGCACATCCACGGTGCCCCAGGAAGACGAGAGGTGGCCGGTTTCGTCCCAGACAAACGGTTTATCGACGGTGACCTTGGCCACATAGTCTTGCCCGTCCAGGCCTTCCCAGGCGTTGGCGCGGGCGACGGCCTCGGCCTCGGAGAGGTCGCCGCGGATGCTGATGTAGGCCTTCTGCGTGCCGCCGTCGCGGAGCTTGGTGGTGAGGGCACGGGTGTCGATGCCGGCCAGGGCGGGGACGTTGGCGGCGATCAGGTAATCGGTTACGGACTGGGTGCTGCGCCAGCTGCGCGGCCGGTTCATTTCATGGACAATGAGGCCGTTGACGAACACCCCGCGTGACTCGACATCGTCCGGATTGACCCCGTAATTACCGATCTCGGGATAGGTCATAGTGACGATCTGGCCGCTGTAGGAAGGGTCGGTCAAGATTTCTTGGTAACCGGCCAGGCCGGTATTGAAGACGACCTCGCCCAGGATGTCGCGGTCGGCGCCCACCGAGTAGCCCCGGAAAAGAGTGCCGTCCGCCAAGGCCAGGAACGCCTTCTTCTCCCGTTGCGCCAACCAGTTGTAGGATCGGGTCGTCTTCATGATTTTTTCTTTCTCGCCGCCTTGGCGCCCAGCAACTTGATGTGGCGGTGATATTCCTGGATGCTGCAAACCTCGAAGCTTTCCAGACGGCGCAGGGCCTGGATGCCCTGGATGGCGGCCTGGAGCCCGCGCAGGGTGGTGGTGATCGGCACGCCGCGGATGACGGCGTCGAGGCGCATTTTGCGTTCGTCCACCCGGGTTTGGGCACCGGCGGGGATGTTGACGATCCAGCCGATTTCCTTGTTGAGGATCATGTCCTGGATATTGGGCCGTCCCTCGGAGATGCGGAACAACGCCTGGGCTTTGACGTTGTGGGTGCGCAGGAGAGTGGCGGTACCGAGGGTGGCGAAAATGCGGTAGCCCATGGCCTCGAGTTCACGGGCGAGGGGGATCAGGGCGGGCTTGTCAAAGTCACAGACGCTGAGGAAAACATTGCCGTTGAGCGGGAGCGGGTTGCCGGCGGCGAGCTGGCTCTTGATGTAGGCCATGCCGAGGTCCATGTCGATGCCCATGACTTCGCCGGTGGAACGCATTTCGGGCGACAGCAAGATGTCGGTGCCATGGAAACGGGCGAAGGGCAGCACCGCCTCCTTGATGGCATAATGCCGGACCGCCACTTCCTTGGTGAAGCCCAGATCCTTGAGCTTTTTGCCAGCCATGATCAGGGCGGCCAGCTTGGCCAGCGGCACGCCGATGGCTTTGGACACGTAGGGCACCGTACGGGAGGCACGCGGGTTGACCTCCAAGATGTAGACGATGTCGTTCTGCACGGCGTACTGGACGTTCATCAGACCGCAGACCTTGAGGCCCTTGGCCAAGGCGTAGGTGTGGTCGCGGATGACCTCAAGCACCTCGGGCGTGAGGGTCATGGTCGGAATGCAGCAGGCGCTGTCACCCGAGTGGATGCCGGCTTTTTCGACGTGTTCCATGATGGCGCCAATGACCGAGGTTTCGCCGTCGGAGATGCAATCCACGTCCACCTCAATGGCATCCTCCAAGAACTGGTCGATCAGCACCGGCCGGTCTTCGGCGGCTTTGACCGCCTCTTCGACAAAGTGCCGGAGCGAGGCCTCGTCATAGACAATGGCCATGGCGCGGCCGCCGAGCACAAAGGAGGGGCGCACCAGCACGGGGAAGCCAATCTCGCGGGCGACCGCCAGGGCGCCCTCGTAATTGGTGGCGGTGCCGTTTTTGGGCTGCCGGATGTTCAGCTTGGTAATGAGCTGCTTGAAAAACTCGCGGTCCTCGGCTTTTTCGATGCTGTCAGGCGAGGTGCCGATGATCCGCACCCCGTTTTTCTCCAACGCGCTGGCCAGGTTGAGCGGGGTCTGGCCGCCGAACTGGACGATGACGCCCCAGCATTTCTCGCGGCGGTAGATGTGCAGGACGTCCTCCAGCGTCACCGGTTCGAAGTAGAGACGGTCGCTGGTGTCATAGTCGGTGGAGACGGTTTCGGGGTTGGAATTGACCATGATCGTCTCAAAGCCGGCCTCGCGCAGGGCAAAGGAGGCGTGGACGCAGCAGTAGTCGAATTCAATGCCCTGGCCGATGCGGTTGGGGCCGCCGCCGAGGATCATGATTTTTTTCTTGTCACTGCTGCGGCACTCGTCGGCCCCGCCATAGGTCGAGTAGTAGTAAGGCGTGAAGGCGGCGAACTCCGCCGCGCAGGTATCGACCAGGGCGTAAGCCGGTTCGAGCTGCTGTTTGAAGCGGGCGGCGCGCACCGCATCCTCGGTGCTGCCGAGCAGATAGGCGATCTGGCGGTCGGAATAGCCGAATTCCTTGGCCTGGCGGAACCGCGGCAGGTCTTTTTCCAGGCCGGCGAGGGTGCCGGCGGCGCGGATTTCATCCTCGTAGGCGACCAGTTCGTGCAGGTGGTCGAGGAACCAGGGGTCGATCCAGGTCAGGCTGTGCAGCCGTTCCAGGCTCCAGCCGCGGCGCAAGGCCGCGTGCAATTGGAACAGGCGCATCGGGTTGGGGCGGGTCAGCTCCTTTTCCAGCTCTGCATCGTTCATGGCCTCGAACGGGCCGTCCTTGCCGTCGGCGCCGAAGCCGGCCCGGCCGATTTCCAACGAGCGCAGGGCTTTTTGCAGGGACTCCTTGAAGGTTTTGCCGATGCTCATGGTTTCGCCGACCGACTTCATCTGGGTGGTCAAGGTCGAGTCAGAGCCGGGAAATTTCTCAAAGGCGAAGCGCGGAATCTTGGTGACGACATAGTCGATGGACGGTTCGAAACAGGCGGGCGTCTCACGGGTGATATCATTGCGGACTTCGTCCAGGGTATAGCCGACCGCCAGCTTGGCGGCGATCTTGGCGATGGGGAATCCGGTGGCCTTGGAGGCCAGGGCGGAGGAGCGGGAGACGCGCGGGTTCATCTCGATGACGACCAGCCGGCCGGTCTTGGGATCGATGGCAAACTGGACATTGGACCCGCCGGTGTCCACGCCGATCGCGCGCATGACGGCAATGGCGGCGTCGCGTAGGCGTTGATACTCGCGGTCGGTCAAGGTTTGGGCCGGAGCAACGGTAATGCTGTCGCCGGTATGCACGCCCATCGGATCCAAATTCTCAATGGAGCAGACGATGACCACATTGTCCTTGCGGTCGCGCATCACTTCCAGTTCGAACTCTTTCCAGCCGAGCACGGATTCCTCAACCAGCACTTCGGTGATGGGGCTGTAGCTGAGGCCGCGCTGGACGATTTCCTCGAAATCCTGCGCGTTGAAGGCGATGCCGCCGCCGCTGCCGCCCATGGTGAAGCCCGGCCGGATGACCACGGGGAAGCGGCCGATCTGCTTCTGCACCGACCAGGCGTCGGCCAGATTGTGGGCCGTGCCGCTCATCGGCAGTTCCAACCCGATATGCTGCATGGTTTCCTTGAATAATTGCCGGTTTTCCGCCTTGTGGATGGACTCGACAGTGGCCCCGATCATTTCCACCCGATAGCGGGCCAAAATGCCCTTTTCGTGCAGGGCGACGGCCAAGTTCAGCGCGGTTTGGCCGCCAATGGTCGGCAACAGGGCATCGGGCTTTTCCCGGCGGATGATCTCATGCAGGATTTCCACCGACAACGGTTCAATGTAGGTGCGGTCGGCGAACTCGGGGTCGGTCATGATGGTGGCTGGATTGCTGTTGACCAGCACCACCTCATACCCTTCTTCACGCAGGGCCTTGCAGGCCTGGGTGCCCGAATAGTCGAACTCACAAGCCTGACCGATGACAATCGGTCCCGAGCCAATGATCAGAATCTTTTGGATATCGTCGCGCTTGGGCATGAAAGGCCCCTTTCCGGCGGGGTAAAATGCAAAATGGCAAAATGTAGCCGAATAAAGCCATTTTTCAACGGTGGCCGGCCCATGAATGTCGCGGGGCGGTGGAACATTTCGCCATTTAAAAACGGCTCCGCGGTTCCGCTCAATTGCCCGGTGGCGCCGGTTGCCTGGCTTATTGGGCAATGCACCAAGTTCCCACTGCCAAGAATGGCTCCCCCAATCCGTGATCGAGTCCCCATTTCCTGCCGTTTTGCATCACGCATCACGTTTTACGTGTCACAACAGCGGCTGCGCCACTTTTCTGGCGGCGGCGACAAAGCCGCGGAAGAGCGGATGGGCGTTCAGGGGGCGGGATTTGAACTCGGGATGAAACTGGCAGGCGACAAACCAGGGGTGCTGGGGGATTTCAATGAGCTCGACCAGTTGGTCGTCGGGCGAGGCGCCCATGACCTTGAGGCCGAGCGCCTCCAGGCGTTCACGGTAGGCGTTGTTGAACTCGTACCGGTGGCGATGCCGCTCCTGAATTTCCGTGGCGCCGTAGACTTGGGCGGCGCGGCTCTCCGGCCGCAGCTCGCAGGGATACGCGCCGAGACGCATGGTGCCACCCTTGTCGGTGACCTGGCGCTGGGAATCCATGAGCGCGATCACGGGATGCGGGGTCTGTTCGTCGAACTCGGCGCTGTTGGCGTCCGCCAGGCCCGCCACGTTCCGGGCAAACTCGATCACCGCACACTGCATGCCCAGGCAGATGCCGAAAAACGGCAGCCGGTTTTCACGGGCGTAGCGGATGGCCTGGATCTTGCCTTCAATGCCGCGGTTGCCAAAGCCGCCGGGGACCAGGATGCCATGCACGCCGGCCAGCAGTTTGGCGGCGCCCACTTTTTCGAGTTCCTCGGCTTCCACGTGGCGAATTTTGAGGTCGGCGTCATTGGCGAGGGCGCCATGGCTGAGGGCCTCGTAAATGCTTTTGTAGGCATCGCGCAGGCTGATATACTTGCCGACCACGGCGATCTCGACGGTGGCGCTCTTGGGCTCGATGACGCGGCGGATCATGTCCTGCCAGTCGCGCAGGTCGAGATCACGGACATGCAATTCCAGCAGTTCCATGATGTACTTGTCGACGTCCTGTTTGGCCAGTTCGACGGGCACTTCATAGATGCTGTTGGCCACATCCTGCTCCTCGAACACCAGTTCGCGCTCGACATTGCAGAAGAGGGCCAGTTTGTCCTTGTGCTCGGATTGCATCGGCTTTTCGCAGCGGCAGATCAGCATGTCGGGAATAATGCCGATCTCGCGCAGGATGCTGACGGACTGCTGGGACGGCTTGGTCTTCATCTCGCCCGCGGCCTTGATGTAGGGCACCAGGGTCAGGTGGATGAAGAGGGCGTTGTTGCGGCCGATCTCATGACGGAATTGGCGGATCGCCTCCAGGAACGGCATCGATTCGATGTCGCCGGCGGTGCCGCCGATCTCGGTAATGGCGATGTCCACGTCCGGGCTCGACAGCGAGCGAATGGCCTGTTTGATCTCGTCGGTGATATGGGGAATGACCTGGACCGTCTTGCCCAGGTATTCGCCGCGCCGCTCCCGGGCGATGACGTTGCTGTAGATGCGGCCGCTGGTGTAATTGCTGGCCTGGGAACAGGTGACGTCGGCGAAACGCTCGTAATGCCCCAAGTCCAGATCAGTCTCCGCGCCGTCGTCGGTGACGTAGACTTCACCATGCTGGTAGGGCGACATGGTGCCGGGGTCCACATTCAGGTAGGGATCCAGCTTTTGCATGGTGACCCGGTATCCGCGGCGCTTGAGCAGCAACGCCAGCGAGGCCGCGGTGATGCCCTTGCCCAAGGAGGACACCACACCCCCGGTCACGAAGATATACTTGGTTTGGCGCGAACCTGGTTTGGACCGCATGGAAACAACCTTAGTTTTGAAATAAAGAACCTGGGAATTACAGATGACGAGAGTTCAGAGGGCAGGTTTCAGGAATAAACACCTGGACCTGTGTGGAACCGCCACGGTAAGTAAGGTACTATAACATAGTCGGGGCGTGGAAATCAATCTTTCTCAAGTCGCATGATTTCGCCCTGCCATCCGCTGGCGGGCGGGTGCAGCCGGTAGCGGCCGATCCGGTCGCACAGGTGCCGGGCCGCGAGATCGTCCGGTTCCTGGGCCAGCAACTGGCGCAGGCGGGTTTCGGCGCCGTCCCAGTCCCGTTCCCAATGCCGCTGTAGGGCGTCTTCGTAGAGGGCAATGCCGGCCTGGCGGCTCCGGGCCGGTTCGGAATCCGCCTCGGCCACCAGTTCGAAAATGGCGGAGGGCAAGGTTTTTCCGACCACCACGACGCGGTCGAGCATGCGGACGGCCAGCGCGGGGCCGGCCAACTGGCGGGTGTCCTCGCCGATAATGATCTCCACGCCGTATTCCTTGCCCAGGGGTTCAAGCCGGGCGGCCAGATTGACGACATCGCCGATCACGGTGTATTGCAGGCGCCGGCGTGACCCCATGTTGCCCGCCGCGACCGTGCCGGAATTAAGTCCAAAGCGGGCGCGCAGGGTGACTCCGAAACGCTCGGCCACCACCGGCCGCAATCGCGCCAGCGCCTCGCGCTGGCGGAGCGCGGCCCGGCAGGCGGCCAACGCATGGCCGGGCATGGGGTAGGGGACGCCCCATACCGCCATGATGGCATCCCCCTCGTACTTGTCCAAATATCCTTCCGCGCCAAGAATAATTTCGGTCATCTCATTAAAATAGACATTGAGCAGTTCCGAAACCTTCTCCGGCGCCAGCCGCTCGGCCATGGTGGTGAAACCGGCCAGATCGGAGAACAGGACAGTGGCCTCGGCGCGACGACCGGCCAGGGAGGCGCTGGCCGGGTTTTCTTCCAAATACCTCAGCACAACTTCAGATACCATGGCGGAGAACATGCTGCGGATGCGCCGTTTCTCGCGTTCCTCGGTGATTTGGCGGAACGAAAAAACGGCGGCAAAGGCCGCTGCCATGCCGGCCAGCGGCGCCGCGAGCGGGGGCAGCCAGTCGGCAAAAATCGCCAGCCAGGCCACCACCAGCCAGCCCGTCGCCAGCAAGGCCGTCCCATGCAAAAAGCGGTCCTGGCGCGGTTGCAGGGACAAGGCGGCGAACAGCAGGGCCAGGCCGGCCATGACGGCGGCGTTGCCGGCCCCGCCCGGTACCCGCAGGAAACGGCCGGACAACAGGTTCGCTGCCGCCGTGGTATGAACATGAACGTACGGCGTGGTGGCATCCACGGGGCAGGGCCCGATGTCCGTCGTGCCCGCCGCCGTCAACCCCGTCAGACACAGCCGGCCGCGGGTCAGGGAACGGGCGCGCGCCAGGCCGGCCAGCTCCTCCGCGTTGAGACGGTGTCGGCCGCTGGCGGCGGCTAAACCGTATTCTCCCGCCCCCAATAACGCCCGAAAAGAGATATTGGGATAATCGTCCAGGCGTCCGGTGAAATTGAGCGGCATGCGCCCGTCCCGGTCGATCGGCGCCTGAACCAGCCCGCGCGCCCCGCGATCAATGGTCAACCGGCGGCCGAACTCCACGCGCACCGCCTTGGAGGTCAGGCGCCAATGGTCCAGCACGGCCAGCAGAGCAAAGGAGGGCACGAAGGCATGGTGCAGGGTGCCGTCTGGCAGACGGTATTCAAAGCCGATGACCAGTGGCACGCGCCGGATCAGGCCGTCCGCATCCCGCGGCACATTGATGAACCCGTGTTGCACGCTGTCGCGCAGCACCGGCGCGGGCAGGTTGGCGTTGACGGCGTAGTGGTATTCCGCCGGCACCCCATGAAGGTTCGTCGCGGGAATCGCCACGTCCAGCAAGTACGGCACGGCCAGGCCGTTGGCGACATCGGTGGCGGCGGGATCGGGGCCGGTCACTTCCGCCCGGGTCCAGGGCGGGGATGGCGGACCGCCTTCAAGGCCTGGAAAATCATAGGCGCACACTACGGGCAGGCCGGCTCCGCCGCCCGGTGGCGGGTGAGCCACGCGCGAAAACGCCCCGGACAGGTAGTTTTCCGCCTCTTGCGCGGCATACCGCGACAGGCGCAACAGGAGCTCCGGTCCTGGCGCGGGCAATTCCGGTCCGAGCGTCACCGCCGGCGGCACCGCCGCCGTTGAATCCGCGAGTCCCTGTTCACCCGCCGGTCGGAACAAGAGATCAAATGCCACCATGCTGGGATGGAAATACACCAGCACGGGGGCCAGCCGCAGAAACGGCTCACGCACCGCCCACGCGCCACTGCCAAACTTCCCGAAGGCCGCGAGCGTGGGTGCATCAATCCCGATCAGGCAGAGTTCGGCGGCCCCCGGCTGTTCCACCGCAAACGTCTGATACACCCAATGACGGAAGGCCACCCGCCAATCCCCCATCACCGCTTCCAGACGCCACAACCACGGGGCGGCCAACCCTGTCAGCAGGAAACTGGCCGCCACCCAAACGAGAATCTGTATCCGCCATGCCCGGCGTTGCGTCATGAGGCTAATATAGGGCGGTGGCGTGAAACGCGAAACGTGATTTCAGAAAAAGCTGATGACGGCTTTTTCTGAAACAGGTTGCAAAAATGACCGCGGCGTCTTTAGTAACCGTGACGGCGGAGTGGCATAGGTGAACGTTTCACACACCGTCTCGAAAACCTGAGCGGGAGGGCGGACGTGGACGGGAATAAAAATGGCCTGCAGATGACCTTTTGGGGGGTTCGGGGCAATGTGGCCCCCGCGCATGCCAGCACCGTCTTTGGCAACCATACCACCTGCACGGAAGTCCGCCGCCCCGGCCGCCCGCCTTTGCTCTTCGACTTGGGCACGGGCGCCTATCCGGCCGCGCTCAGTTTGCGGGGGCAGGGAGCATGCGAGTTGGACGTGTTTCTTACTCATCTTCACTACGACCACCTTAATGCGCTGCCTGTTTGGCCGCCGCTTTATCTGCCGGACTGCACCATCCGGTTCTGGAGTACCTACGCCGATCTGCCCCAGGTTTTTGCGCGTCTGCTGGCCAGCCCCTTTCATCCGGTGCCGTATGACAAGCTGAACGCCACCCTTCAGTTCGAAGTGTTGCCAACCCAGGGATCCCGATATTTGGCGCGTCAGGGACTGACCTTGAGTTGGGGACCGTTGCCCCATCCCCAGGGATGCACGGGATTCCGGTGTGACGACGGCACCAACGCCGTGGTCTTCGCCACCGATGTGGATCTGGGCGCCGCCCGCCAAACCGGTATTCTGCCCGCTCTCCTATCCCACCCCTATCCGGCCGGCCTCGCCGTCTTGGACGGTTTTTTCACTGACGAAGAACTCGCCCGCTTTCCCGACTGGGGCCATGGGACTTGGCGGCAGGGGCGTGACCTGGCTTCCGCGTGCGGCGTTGATACTCTCGCCATCACCCACCATCATCCCGACCACGATGACGTTTTTTTGGCCGCCATTGAGGCCGCCGCCGCTCCCGTCCGCTGGGCGCGCGAAGGGCAGACCTTCCACCTGCATGACAACCGCGTGCAACGGATCACTCCTTCCCGCCCGGAAGCCACCCCGTCATGAAGAAAATTCTTATTGTACTGGTGTTGTTTTCCTTGTTTGTGTCCGCGCTGATTCCCGTCTCCGATCAACTGATCAGCCAAGGTTACAAACACCGTGACAAACCGTGGGCGGCCATGGCGGTGGTGGCCGGCGGCCGAATCCGCATGTATTTGCGGCAATTTCCGGAAGCGCGCGGCGTGTTCGAGACCGCCCTGCAGCAGTTTCCCGCCTACCCGCGGCGCGACAAACTCCACTATTGGATCGCCCTCTGCTACGAAAACGAAAATAATCCGCGCCAGGCCCGGGTCTGGTATGCCAATTTCCTCACGCAGTGGCCCACTCATCCCTGGGCGAATCGGGTCCGGGAGCGTGATGCCCGCCTCGAAGCGGGCGGGTGGTAGGGCCGGGCGTCTTAAATTCAGAACTCCTGACCCGCATGCTTGAATGTGCGAGAGGCGAGCGCAAGCGCCGCTGCGCTGAGCGCGAAAGGCCGATAAAAAAAGCGAAACTGCGGGTAATCCGCAGTTTCGCTTGGTAATGCCGTCAATCGTCCGACGAGCGGGCTTCAGTAACGCGGGCCGCGGTCGCGGAATTCGCGGCGGGGGCCGCCGGCCGGCTTGGGCTGGGCCTCGTTCACACGCAGGGGACGGCCCTGTAAATCTTTGCCGTCCAAGCCCTGGATGGCGGCCTTGGCTTCGGCGTCATTGGGCATTTCGACAAAGGCAAAGCCCTTGGACTTGCCGGTGAACTTGTCCATCACCACACGGGCAGCGGAGACGGTGCCGAACGCTTCGAAGGCGGCCTTCAGTTCGTCGTCCATGGTCTTGAACGACAGGTTTCCAACGTACAGATTCATTTCTCGCATCCTGAATTCAACCGCATCATCGTCGTCACCGCCGGGCGAACCCTTCGCCCCGGCGCCGAGTGTTGTACGGTCAACGCCCCCGGACGCCGCGTGGTACGTTTAGCCCAGACCGGTCCGGACTTCGACACCACATAAAACAAGAGACACCGTATAATCTGACACGCCGGCAGTTATTGTCAAATCTGGGCGGAATAAAATAACGGCGTTTGACGGCGGGGCCGTGTCCCGTTACCTTGTCCACCGTTTTACGTTCTGATCATAATTGAACCGCAGAGTGACGAATATTGAGGTCCGAATCATGAAGCAGACGACCCCCAAGACGGAAATGGGCCGGCGCGGTCCGCGGCTGGCGGTGGTGGGCAGTTCGAACACCGATCTGGTCTTGACCTTGGACCGTCTGCCCCGGCCGGGCGAGACTGTGAGCGGTGGTGTGTTTCAGCGCTTTGGCGGGGGCAAGGGGGCCAACCAGGCGGTGGCCCTGGCCCGCGCCGGATGCGCGGTGACCTTGGTGGGCGCCCGCGGGGATGATGACTTTGGCCGGGACGCGGCGGCCGCCTTGGCCGCGGAAGGCGTGGACACGGCGCATTTTACGGTCAAGCCCGGGGTGCCGAGCGGCGTCGCCGTGATTTTTCTTGGCGGCCGGGAACGCGACAACATGATCGGCGTGGCGCGCTCAGCCAATCACGCTCTGACGGCGGCCGATGTGCGGGCCGCCGAGCCCGCGATTGCGGCGGCCGCCGGCGTGTTGTCGCAGTTGGAGATCCCGATGCCGGCGGTGTTGGCGGCGGCGCGCCTGGCCCGGCGCCACGGCCGGCGGTTTGTGCTGACCCCGGCCCCGGTTCCCGTCGGCGGCCTGCCAGCGGCGCTGTTCAAACTGGTGGACACGCTGGTGCCCAATGCCGGCGAGGCGCGGTTGCTGACCGGCAAGAAGACCGTTGAGGCGGCGGCGCGCGAATTACTCCGCCGCGGTTGCCGCCAAGTGGTGGTCACCCAGGGCGCCCAGGGCGCGTTTTGGATGACGGCGGGGGCCTGCGGCCAGGTGCCGGCCCTCAAGGTGAAGCCGGTGGATACGGTGGGCGCCGGCGACTGTTTTGCGGCCTGGCTG
Source organism: uncultured Lentisphaerota bacterium (assembly GCA_903896595.1). Taxonomy (GTDB): domain Bacteria; phylum Verrucomicrobiota; class Lentisphaeria; order Oligosphaerales; family CAITYL01; genus CAITYL01. Next base: position 17,938 of record CAITYL010000166.1, on the reverse strand, counting down.
GCCGCCGGCCTGGCCGGCGGGCTCAGTCTGAGCGAAGCGGTGGGGCGCGCCGTTCGCGCGGCGGCGGTCAAGGTCACCCGCGCCGGCGCCCAGGCCGGCATGCCGCGCGTGGCCGACGTGAAGGCGTGATTTTGGCTCAGTGCTTGAACTTCCAACAGTCAACATCGAACGTCAAACGTTAAAGTATAATCGGACGGCGGCTCCAGCACATTTTAATTCGATGTTGAATGTTGAGCGTTGGATGTTGGATGTTCGTATTGAATACCGAAGCCCCTACGACCCCACCGGAAAAAGGGGTTTTGCAAGAGCCTCATTTATCACGGCGCTTCGGGATTGGCGAGGACGGGGCCGAGTTCGGCCGGCATGAGCTGAAGTGCGTCGGCAAAATCACTCAGCCGGATTTGGAGGCTGAGAAATTTTTTCAGGTCCGTGCCGGGAGTATGGCGCAGGGCGGCCAGGAACGCCCGGAGGAAATCGGCCTGGCGGGACAGGCTGCTGCTTTCCGCGACGGCCAGCGCGCGTTCGGCGACACGTTCCGCCTGTTCGGTATTTTGGTTGTTGGCCAGGGCCAGGGCCAGGATGGTTTGGCCGTCCAGGTTGCGGTTTTCCGAAATCTGGCAGGCGTTTTTGGCCAGGGTAATGGCGCGGGCGGGGTCACGGAGTTCGGCGCGGGGATGGTTGCCGTAGAGTGCGGCGGCCATGGTGAGGACGGTCGGGTTGCGGGGGGCGTTGGCCAGGGCGGTTTCCAGGTGGCGGCGTGCCGCGTCGGCCTGGCCGGCATCGGCGGCGATGGCGGCCATGAGGAGGTTGGCGAGGGCGGAATGGGGCAATGACTTGAGCGCGATCTCAAGATCGGTGCGAGCCTGGTCCTCCTTGCCCGCCGAGTAGAGATACCAGGCACGGCACAGCCGGCAGAAGGGCAAATCTGGGGCCAGGCTGAAGGCCTTTTTGAACCGGGCGTCGGCGGCCTGTTCATCGCCGCGGCCGGCCATGAGGAAGCCGAGCATGGCGTAGGCGGGGGCGTAATCCGGGATTTTTTCGGTCACGGCTTCCAAGGTGGCGCTGGCTTCTGAAACGCGCTTGTCGCGGGCCATGGCGGCGGCCTGCAGCAGGGCGGCGCCGGCGAAACTGGGGCGGAGGTCGCGGGCCTTGCTGAGTTCCTCAGCGGCGCGGGCGTCCATATTCCAGCCGAGGAGGGCGGTGGCCAGGCGGAAGCGGATGAATGGATTTTCTGGGTCCAGTTCGACGGCTTTTTCAAGTTTGGCGATGGCGAGGTAACTGTCGCCATTGGCCAGGAGGCATTGCGCCCAGCCGTCGAGGGCGGGGGCGTAGGCCGGGTGGCGCTTGAGAATTTTTTCATAGATTTTGCCTGCCTCGGCGTACTGCTGATGATCCACCAGACCATGGGCGATCCGGTTCTCGATCAGGGGGGAGCCGGGGTCCAGTTTTTCGAGCAGGGGCCAGAACCGGTCGGTCGAGCGCATGACCGCCAAATTGGCCAGGGTGGCCGCGGTGGCCCCGGCCAGGAGCAGGCCGGTCAGGATCAGGGTCAGGGCTTTGCGGGTTTGCCGGGAACTTTGGGCGATCAGGGTGCCGAGGCCGTTGGCCAGGGCCAGCAACCAAGCCGGCAGCAATAGGTAAATGCCGGGGCAACCGCCAATCGTTTCCGCGCGGGTCACGGGGGAAAGAAAAATCGCCAGGGTCGCCGCCAACAGCAACTGGGAGGCGATCAGCAACAACCATGTTCGGCCGCCGTGTCGGCGAAAAATCAGGGAGACGGCAATCAGGGCCAGCGGCACGAGCAGTCCCAACCAAGCCAGCAGCGGGGCGGGTGGGGGCGCCCACGGATTACGCAACAGAATGCCGGGGAGCGGCGCCAAAGTCTGTCCCAAGCTCAGCAGGAACACCCAGCCGGTCATGGCGAGGCTGATGACGCCGGGTTCCAACTGGTCAAAGGCGGCTGTGGCATGGAGCTGTCGGCTGTGAAGGGTGATATTGATGGCCAGGGTGGCCACACCGATGGCCACAAAGGGAAGTAACTGGATCACCTCGCGCACGGCTGGCTTCAGTCCCAGGGTCAGGTTCATCAAGCGGAACGACGACAGGGATTCCACCAGGTTGCGGATTTGACGGGCGCCGGGCAGGCGGCGCCAAAAGGAGACGGTGTTCCGGTCGTGGTGGGAACGGCCGTGGCTGCGGGAAGACCCTGGCAGCCCATGTCGTGAGTCGCGGTTTTGGCTATGGTGATGAGGGTGGTTGTCGGGAGCCGGCAGGGCGCTCAGGGTGGCGGGAGAGAGGGGGGCGGTGGCCTCGGCGGCGGCGGGCGGAATGGTGCTGGGGGTCGGTGGGGGCGTGACGGCGGTCAGGGAGGGGCCGGCACCGGGGCTGAGCGGCCGCGGCGGAACGCCGGTCACCGAACGGGAGGAGGATCGGGATGAGGAATGGGAGGACGACCGGGAAGAGGAGCGGGACGATGACCGGTGGGAACGGTTTTTGGCCTCCGCTTCCTCGCGTCGCCACCAGCCCAGCAACCATAGGAGCACGGGCAGGGGCGCGACCAGCGGGTACAGGAGGGCGCTGGCCAAAAACAGGAACACGGCCGCGGCATACCACCGCAGGGGGTTGGTGGGCTGGTTCAGGTAGCGCAGATAACAAAGCACCGAACCGAGCAAGGCGGCCAACGCCCAGGCCACACCGGCTTTGGCGGGCCATTGGATGGGAAGGATGGCCAATGGATGAACCGCGAAAATCAGGCCGGCCAGCCAGGCATGGGTGAATCGCAGCCGGCGGCCGACCAGCCACACCAGGAGGGCGGCGCTGGCATGGGCGAAGAACGCCATGAGCCGGAATCCCCAGAGTTGCTGATGAAAGACGGACCACTCAAGGCGCAATAGCAGAAGAGCCAGCGGCTGGTAATAACCGCCGATGGCCGGCAATTGCCAGGGCGAGCCGGCGGCCGGTGCGGCCAGGGTGTCCGCCAGCAGCTGTGCGTTCAAGCCGGGCAGGAGCACGGCGGCGGCGGCCAGGATCGGGATCAGGATGGCGGCCAGCCATTGCGGGGGCGTCAAGGGTTGATCTTGATCAGTCAGGAGGGTGTTGAAGAAGGCCATAATGGGGAAGGCGTCCGTGCGGGCTGATGGTTGCATCGGGGCATGGGGCCGGGTATGTTTGAATATGTAATCTAGCGCGGTTTTTACGAGTAGGCGATGGAGAGGTTGTGAATATGCGGGTGACGGCGACGATCTGTTGGGGTTTGTCCGTGTTGGCGGCCGGCCTGGCGGTGCCGCCCCCGGCGTCCGCCTTCGAGGGGGCACCCCTGTGGGAGACGGCGCCTGAGGTCAACGGTGACGGCTGGCGTGCGTTGGGTCCGTTCTTTCAAGATCTGCCGGCGCCAGGTGGGCCGTATCGGGAAGAGGCGGTCGCGCGTCCGTTTTTTACGGCGTTTCAGGGGGCCCCGGACGACTATCAGTCGCGGGGCTGGGAGGTGTTGTGGCCCCTCGCCTTTGGCCGCCGGCAGGGCGACGGCGCCTATCAGTGGGTAACGCCGTTCCTGCACTCTCGTCTCGATCCTTTGGATTCGGCCAGTCGGGAGCGGTGGTGGTTGCTGCCGATTTGGTTCAGCGGGCGTGACAGCGGCGGCCAGCCGTATTGGGCCGTGTTTCCCATCGGCGGCACCATTGGCGATTGGCTGGGGTTCGACCATGTGACGTTTTGGATGTTCCCGATTTATGTCGCCACGGACAAGAATGGCGTGACCTCGACCTGCTGGCTGTGGCCCATTTTTGGCCAGGCGCAAGGTGCCAATCAGGTGGACAAGCGGCGGGTCTTCCCCTTTTATGGCCGCACCCAGGATGCCCGGCAAAAACGAACGTATGTGCTGTGGCCGTTTTGGAACCAAGTCGAACAGTTTCCCTCGCCGCGCACGGGCCGCCGGGGCGATGGCTGGATGCTGTTTCCCGTGTGCGGCGGCCAGCACCAGTATGATAAAGAAGGCAAAGAGACCGGCCATTCCTGGACGGTGCTTTGGCCGTTCTTCAGTGGCGGTGAATCGGAGACGATGCGCTATTTCCGCTGCCCCTGGCCGTTTTACCGGACGGCCAGCGAAGAATCGCGGTTCGGCAAGGAGACCGCCCTGCATGTGTGGCCGTTTTACGGCGCCACGCAGTCGCCGGTGCGCGAGACACATTACGCGGCCTGGCCACTGGTCCACTGGTGGCGGGCGCCCGAAGGCAATCGCGAGCGTGAGTATACCGGGGTGATGCCGGTGTTTTGGAAGGAAACGGTCCGGGAGAAAGGGCAGCCCGTGGCCTGGCATCATCAGGTGTGGCCGCTGTGGCGGTTTGAGCACGAATCGGAGACGGCGCGTTTGCGCGTTCTGGCGCTGTGGCCCGCCAGCGGGCCGGCCGTGATTTACCGGACGTGGGCTCCGTTGTGGACCCTGTATTCCTGGGATTTTCGGGCCGGCACCGCCTATCATGACCTGTTGTGGGGGATGGCCCAGTATCATCATGACGCGGAACGGACGCGCAAATGCGCACTGTTTCCGATCTTCAACTATCGGGTGGCGCCTGATGGTTACGAGTGGCAGTTGCTGACCGGGCTGGTCGGCTGGGGCCGGCAAGCGGGACAGAGGACCGGGCGCGCCCTGTGGTTTATTCATTGGGGCGGTCCCGCCGCCCCGGTGGCGGCCAAGCGCCTGTAATGCGCATTGGGAACCAAGCGGAGAATTCGGGGTCTTGTTTGATGGGCGTGGGCATCTATATTGAGCCGCGCCGTTACCACTACGTGTTGGCGTTGCAACGCCAGCCAAACCGAACCAGAACCATAAATGGGAGCCTTGCCAAGATGAATCGCACCTTGAAACTGATGACCTTTGGAATGGGCGTTGGCGCCGCGCTGACGTTGACGGCGGCCGCTGAAGACAAGGCCGCCTCCCCCGCGGCCGCCCCCGCCGCTCCGGTGGCCGTCGAGGCGGAAGCCGCGGCGGGGCACGTGCATACCACCGCCCCGGCCATGAAGGGTGGGCCGCGCATGGAAGCCGCCATGTCGGGCAGCTCCGAGGGCATGCCGCCCGCCTTCCTGCAGATGCAGGAACTCCGGAACAACATCAAGGCCAAGGAAGCGGCCTTGATGGACAAGGATCCGTCGATCAAGGAACAGCTTAAAGTGGTGGAAGCCGAGGTCAAGGCCTTCCAGGCGGAAGTCCGCGCCCGGCAGGCCGCGCTGCAAGCGAAGCGCAACAGCGTTTTGGCGGACAAAGACCCGGAACTCAAGGATCTTTATGCAAAACTGGCGGCTCTGCGTGAGCAGCTTCGGCCCAGCATGACGCCGATGGGCGGCATGAAACGGGCGCCCGCCGGCGCCACCCCGGTCGCGCCCCCGCCCCCGCCGGCTCCGGCGAAGTGACGGTTGAGCCACCTGTGACTCATTAACCAGAAGACGGCGCCATTCCCGTGGCGCCGTCTTTTTTATTGTGGCTTTACATTACGGCGTTGATGGGGCACAACGAGGGCCAATTTCATGAGTGCGGCTGAAGGCGGTGAACCCGCGGCGATCATTTGGAATGTCTCGGACTTGAACCGGATGCTCCGCGACCTGCTGGAAGGCAGTTTTCAGCCGTTCTGGGTGGGCGGTGAGATCAGTAATCTGGTCATTCACAGTTCCGGGCATGTCTATTTCACTCTCAAAGACGCCCGCAGTCAACTGGCGGTGGTCTTTTTCCGCGGCGCGGCCGCGGCGCGGCAGGCGGGCATGAAAGACGGCCAGGCGGTGGAGGTGTTCGGCCGGTTGACGGTCTACGAGCCCCGCGGCCAGTATCAGCTGGTGGCGGAGCGCCTGCGGGCCAAAGGGTTGGGTGCCCTGCAGCAGCGGTACGAGGAATTGAAGCGCCGTCTGCAAACGGAGGGGTTGTTTGATCCCGAGCGCAAGCGGCCCTTGCCAGCCCTGCCGCGGGTGATCGGGGTGATCACCTCGCCCCAAGGTGCGGCCATTCACGATTTCCTCAAGGTGCTGGGGCAGCGTTTCGCCAACTGCCATGTCCGCATCTATCCGGCCGCCGTGCAGGGCGAGGCGGCGGCTGGCGAGCTGCGGCGGGGACTGGCCTTTTTCAATGCGGCCAAGGCGTGCGATGTCATCATCATCACCCGCGGCGGCGGCAGCCTGGAAGACTTGTGGCCGTTCAACGACGAGGCGCTGGCCCGGGCGGTGGCCGCCTCGGCCATTCCGGTGGTCAGTGCCGTGGGGCACGAGGTCGACTTCACCATCTGCGATTTTGTGGCCGATGTGCGCTCGCCGACGCCGACGGCCGCCGCCGAACTGGTGATCGGGCGCAAGGCGGAACTGCAAGAACGGCTCACGCAGTTGCGGCGGCGGCTGGCGGCGGCCTTGACGCTCGAACTGGCCCGCTTGCGCGAACGGCTGCAACGGGCGGCCGGACACCCCGTGTTCCGCGAACCGGCCCATTTGATCCGCATGTACCAGCAACGGGTCGATGATCTGAGCACGCGTTTGGCCTTGGCCATGCGCCAGGGCGTGGAACGCGCCCGGAACCGCCTCGGCCGCGCCAACGGTCAGTTGACCGCCCTTAATCCGCGGAATGTACTGCGGCGCGGTTATGCCATCCTGTTGCCCGGGGACGGCCCCGCTGTGACCGCGGCGGCGGCGGTCCCCCTCGGCGGCCGGCTGCGCGGGGTCCTCGCCGAGGGCGAACTGGAACTGATGGTCACCGGCAAGCGCGATAACTGATCGGGAACGTAATTAAGGTGGATTAAAAGGAGTCATCCCATGCCAGCCAAAGATGCCCAGGCGGAACCCGGATTCGAGAAGGCGCTGGCCCGGCTTGAGGCCGTGGTCGGCGAACTGGAGGGCGGCCGGGTCAGCCTGGAAGAGTCCCTGAAGAAGTACACCGAAGGCATGGAATTGTCGGCCTATTGCGCCAAAAAACTGGGCGAGGCCGAGAAGAAAATCGAGATTCTCCTGCAGAAAAATCCCGATGCCCCCGAGTGGGGGACGTTCGCCGACACGCCGTCGTCGCACCAGGCTGAAGGCTGAAGACTATTAGGCTGAAGGAAATAACCCCATTACTCTCAGTGGATTACCTTCAGCCTTCAGCCTAAAACGCTTCAGTCTTCCCCGTTACTGCGCTGGCGACCAGGAGGGCAGCGAGTAGTTGCCGGCCCGGGTGACGGGTAGCACGGTGCCGAACCAGGTGTCCACAATGCACAGATCACGCGCCTTGCCGCCCTTGCGCGCGGCCACCACGTGACGACCGTCCGGCGCCCACGACGGCGCCTCCCAGCGGCCGTTGGTGATCACGGGCTGCATGGCGCGTCCGCCCTTGCCATAATCCACCAGGCCCAGGGCGTACTCCCCGCCGAAACCGCGGGTGGCAAAACAGATCTTGTTGGAGACGTGCGACCAGGCCGGGGACACGGTTTCGGCCGCCGTGTTCAACAGCCGCCGCGGCGTGCCGCCCGCCGCAGAGATGAGGTAGAGGTTGGGCCGGCCGGCGCGGTCGGAGACAAAGCAGATGGTGCGGCCATCCGGAGACCAGCAGGGCGACGAGTCGACCGACACATCGCGGGTCAGCCGGCGCAGCGCGCGGTCCTGCAGGCGCATCACGTACAAATCCACCATGCGGTCACGGCTCAGGCAGAGCGCCACCCAGGCGCCGTCGGGCGACAGGTCGGCGCTGGCGTTGAGACCGGGGAATTCGGAAATCCGGCGCTGCCGGTGATTGACCAGGTCGGCCAGCACCACGTCCGTGAAACAGCCCTGATACAGGGTGTAGACCAGTGAGGTGCCGCGGGGCCCCCACGACGGTTCCGTGGAAATGCTCTGGTTGGTGGTGACCTGCCGTCCCCCCGTGCCGTCAAAGAGGCAGGTGAAGATTTCCTTGCGCATACCCGTGCCATTGACAAAGGCGATCGAGGACGCACAGGGGCCGGGCGTATTGAACACCTTCTGGATGAGTGCGTCGACGCCTTTGTAAATCGCCCCTTCCGGCGTGGTTGAGCTCTGGTGAACCCGTACGGCGGCCCCGGCCCCGGTGGCCAGTTCCAGGTCAAGGCTGCCCGGACTGTAACGGGCCTTCAGCCGGTAGAGGGCGCCGGCGGAGGTGGGCTGGACGGTAAACCAGTCGGACTGGGTGATGACCTTGAGCAGGCGCTGCTGTCCGCTGGCGGGCCCCTGATAATCCACCAGGCACAACCCGGGATTGCCATTGGTCGCGCTCTTGCGGACGGTGACTTGCGCGGAAGCCGCGCCACTGATGACGGTCAGGACCAGGACGGCGGCGGCAACACGGCTGAACAACGGATGCATCGTGACAAACTCCTAAACCCACGCAATGAAAGTGCTCTGCAACATGACGCCATCCCCGGCGAGTTCAAGTGCCCCATTGCGGTTTTGCGGTTCCTTCGCGTCGTTGCTTCGCCTAGGCGCTGGACGGAGTATATTTGGAAATGCTAGGCCCGCACAGGATGGCCGTCGGGAATTCTAGAACCGAAACCGTTCATCTGAATCCGTTGACGCCGTTATGAACATTCACTTCAAGGCTGAAAACTGCCGGAATCTCCCTTTCTTGCAGCATCGGGAATGGCTGGAGACCAACGGCCGGGGCGGCTATGCCTCAAGCACGTTGCTCGATTGCCATACCCGCAAATATCACGGTTTGTTGGTGGCCAATCTGGGGGCGCCGGCGCACGGGCGCCATGTGCTGCTGAGCAAGTTTGAGGAATCGGTGCATGGGGCGGACGGCGATATCCTGCTCACCAGCACCCAGTTTCCCGGCGCGCTGGTGCCGGTGCCCCCGCCACCGCTGGTCGATTTCGAACTGGCTGAGTATCCGACCTGGACGTTTGCCGTGGCCGGCGGCTGCCTGCGCCGCAGCGTGCTGATGCCTCAGGGGCGCGACACGGTGTTGTTGCGGTTCACCCTGGACGAGGCGGCGGCGCCCGTGATCCTTCGCCTTCGGCCGTTCCTGGCGTATCGCCGGTTTCATGACCTGATGCGCGAAAACGGCGCGGTGTCCGCCGCCGTCCAGGGGTGCGCCGGCGGGTTTCAGGTGGCCCCGTATGCCGGCATGCCGTCCCTGTTTTTCCAGGCCGCCCAGCCGATGCGGTGGACGCCCGCCGGCGTGTGGTACCGGGATTTTGAGTACTTGGAGGAGCGTGACCGCGGCTATCCTTTCCGTGAAGATCTGTTCGTGCCCGCCTTGATCGAGTTGGAACTGACGCCTGGTGCCGAACTGCTGGTCAGCGCCGGCACGGCGCCGGTGGAGGATTTGGCGGAACTGTGGGTGGACGAGGTGGACCGCCGGCAGAAGGCGCGGCGGTGCGCCCTCGATCTGGCGCACGACGTGGCGCCCGGCCCCGAAGAGGTGGCGGTGACGGAACGGCTGATCCTGGCCGGCGGCCAATTGCTGATCCATACCCCCGACAACCGGCCGGCGTGCCTGGCCGGTTACCACTGGTTTGAGGACTGGGGGCGTGACACCATGATCGCGCTGCCCGGAGTCGCCTTCCATGCCGGCCGGCTGGATGCGGGGTTCGCCATTCTCGAGACGTTCACCACCCGGGAACGGCGCGGGTTTTTGCCCAATTACATCAATCCGGACGGGTCCGCCTCCTACAATTCGGTGGACGCGTCGCTGTGGTTTTTCTGGAGCGTGCAGCAATACCTGCTGGCCGGCGGCGACTTGAAACGGGTTCGTGACCGCCTGTGGCCGGTGATGCGCCGCATTGTCGATGGCTATGCCGCCGGCAGCGCCGACCCGGTCTTGCGGATGGATGCCGACGGCTTGCTGGCGGCCGGCACGCCGGAGACCCAGCTCACCTGGATGGACGCCCGCGTCGACGGCGTGCCGGTGACGCCGCGCTGGGGCTATGCGGTCGAGATCAATGCCTTGTGGTATAATGCGTTGTGTTTTTGTTCCGAGCTGGCGAAGAGCTTCCGCGACAAGACGTGGAGCCCGCCGGTGGCGCCGGTGGTCGTAGCCCGCGCGTTCCGTCAAAAATTCTGGCTGGCGGACGCCGGGTATTTGGCCGATGTCGTCAATGACCAGGGGGTGGACCGCAGCCTGCGGCCGAATCAGATCTTTGCCGTCAGCCTGCCCCATTCCCCGCTGACACGTCTCCAGCAGGAGGCGATCATGGAAAAGGCGACTAAGTATTTGGCCACCGCGTTTGGCCTGCGCACCTTGCAGTCTGGGGCGCCGGGGTACCACGAGCATTACGCCGGGGCCGGCCGTGACCGTGACCAGGCTTATCACCAAGGCACGGTTTGGCCCTGGCTGATGGGGGCCTTTACCGAGGCTTACCTCAGGGTGCATCGCAACAGCAAGCCCGCCCGGGAGTTGGTCCGGTTGCTCCTGCATATTTGGCGCGACCATTTGGCGGCGGCCGGGGTCGGTTCCGTCTCCGAGGTGGTGGATGCGGAAATGCCGTTCCGTCCCAACGGCTGCATCGCCCAGGCCTGGAGCATCGGCGAGGTGCTGCGCGCGTTCATCCTGCTCGGTCAGGCTGATCGCAAAGGCGTGGCCTGGCACGGCGGCAAGGCGTGAGGGAAGAGACCGCCGGCCGTGGTGTTCGGTGTTCAGGGTTCGGAGTTCCGCCTTCAGGCGGTGTCTTTGAGCCCACAAGAACTAATTCTCGCCAAGAGCGCCAAGCACGCCAAGAGAAACGCAGGAATCGGGAAATAGGATGGCATACTCTTGTGGCAAAGCGATTGCATCGCGTTTTTCAGATCTTAACGTTTTCGCTCTGGCGGGCTGCAAGCCCTTGGCTACAGAATGAAGTATAATGACCCCCAACGACTTCACGACTGATGATGATCTTCGCGACTACCGCGCCTGCCGGCTGTGTCCGCGGCGGTGTGGTGTGGACCGGACGGCGGGTGGGATCGGGGTGTGCGGTGAAAGCGCGGAACTCCGCATCGCCCATGCCTGTCCGCATTTCGGCGAGGAGCCGCCGATTTCGGGGACGCGCGGGTCGGGAACGGTGTTCTTTTGCGGCTGTTCCTGCGGTTGTTTTTTCTGCCAGAACGCGCAGATTTCCCGCCAACATGCCGGGACGGCGCGGACGCCCGCCGAGTTTGAGCGGCTTTGTCGCGACTTGCTGGGGCGCGGGGTGCATAACCTCAATTTTGTCACCCCGGACCATTACTGGCCGCATCTGCGCGCGGTTTGCCGCCGGTTGCGCGCTGCCGGCCACACCGAGCCATTCGTCTTCAATAGCTCCGGTTATGAACTGGCGGAACGGGTGGCCGGCTATGCGGAAGTCATGGATGTTTTTCTGCCGGACTTCAAGTTTGCCGATCCCGAGCTGGCGGCGCGGTGTCTGAATGCTCCCGACTACCCGGCGACGGCCCTGGCCGCGGTGCGCGCCATGGTGGCGGCCGTTGGTTTTTTGGCGCCGTGGGACGAGACCGGCGCCGAAATGGCCCGCCGGGGTGTCCTGGTACGGCACTTGGTCCTGCCGGGACAGGTCGAAAACAGCCTGGCCGTCCTGCGCCTGCTTCACCGCGAGTTCGGCCCGGAGTTGCCGCTCGCCGTCATGAGCCAGTACCGGCCCATGCCCGCCTGCGCCGGCCGGCCGCCCTTTGACCGGGCTGTGCGCGCCGCGGAATACGCCGCAGTCTGTGACTTGGCCGAGGACCTGGGATTCCATCGGGTTTTCCTTCAGCAATTGGATGACGACGAGGCGTTCCTGCCCGACTTCACCCGGCCCGGCGAGCCGTTCGCAGGTAACCTCCGGGCGTCACCCAACCCGTGATGGGTATGCCACTCCATGTTGGGAACCGCCTTTCCTCAAAAGGGGGTTCCCAACATCGTCCGCCAAAACAGTCATACGTCCCCAGCGGCGTGCGGAGGAATGGCATTCTCGGAGCGGATGATTACCTTAACCAAGATTATTCGGGTGGCGCTTGTTGGTTGTCCCGGCTTCAGCCGGTGCGGCGGCGACGGGAGCCAGCAGTCCCGGCTAACGTCGGTACAACAAGCCACGTCATTCCGGCTGAAAGTCGTGGCACAACACGCCGGGTTTTGAGATTTAGGGCAAGTTTATGCGTGGTCTTTTTAAGAGTCTGGTTCCGGTCGTCGTGGCATTGCTGGCGGCCGGCTGTTTGTCCTCGCATCCGGAGCGGATGCAGCCGTTATTGCGGCAATTGGAACAACCGTCGCCGCCGGTGGCCGCACCGGTGGCCGGGACGCCGGCCGTGCCAGTCCCGGCCCCCAGTTCGCCCTTGGACGACAAGGTCACCGGGAAGAGCCGGCTACTTTACCTGATGGAACGCGGGCGGCTGGCCCAGATTCGTGGCGAGACGGATGCCAGCTTCCGCGATTATGCCGCCGCCATTCAAGTGATCAAGGATCAGGACGCCGAGCCGGTGGTGCGGCTGACCGATGTCGCGCAGCAGGGCGCCGCCGTGCTGGTCAATGACAACGTCCTGCCTTATCGCGCCGCCGGTTACGAGCGGGTGCTTTTGCATCAGCTACAGGCGGAGAATTATCTGGCCCGCAACGACCTGGAAGGTGCCGGGGTCGAGGTGCGGCTGGCCAATGCCGAGCAGGTCAAGGCGCTGAAAAAGCACCAGGCCGAGGTGGCGGACGCCAAGGCCGCCGGCCAGCGCCAGCCGACCGAGGCGGCGGGCATGGCGCGTGCTGAACAGGCCTACGCCGGCTTGGACGAGGTGGCCGGCCAAGTCAAGAACTCCTTCCAAAACGCCTATACCTTTTACTTCTCCGGCATCATCTACGAAATGTTGGGGGCGCCCAATGATGCCTACATCGACTATAAGAAGGCGTTGGAGATTTACCCGGCGAACCGGCAGTTGCAGCAGGACGTGGTGCGTCTCGCGGCCAGCTTGGGCATGACGGACGACCTGGCGGAGTTGCGCCGCCGGTTCCCCAACGTGGCGCCGCCCGCACGCCCCGCACCCGGCGCGGCGCCGGTCGGCACGGTCGTGGTGTTTTACGAGGACGGCTGGGTGCCGCCCAAGGAGGAGATCAAGATTCCCATCCCCCTGCCGGACCTGCATGGCGGTTTTGCCGGCTTTACAGCGGTCGCCTTTCCCTATTATTCCACCCGTAACCTGCTGGTGCCGGTGCCGTTGGCTGTCTCGGTGGACGGCGGCGGCGCAAGTGGTGTCACCGAGCCGCTCTGCAATGTCCGCTCCATGGCGGTCAAGGCGTTGAAAGAACAGTTGCCGGTGATGGTTACCCGGCAAGTGATCCGCACGGCGGCCAAGGCGGCGTTGACCATCGGCGCCAAGGAGGCGGCGCGGCAAAACGGCAATGACGCGGCCGAAATCTTTGCGATTGTCGCCACCTCGGTGTACAATGTGGCGACGGAAAACGCCGATCTGCGGAGCTGGCTCAGTTTGCCGGCTGATGCCCAGGTGTTGCGCTTGGTCGTGCCCGCCGGCCAGCGTCAGATCACGCTTGCGTCGCCGGTGGCGGGCAGTGTCTTGCTCCCGGTTCAAGTGCCGCCGGCCGGCTTCGTGCTGGTGCGGGTTGTGCGGGCCGGGCCGCGGTTGTATTGTATGAGTGTTTCGGGTGGTTCAGGCCGATAGGCGGTAGACGGTTCGTCGGCTCGGTCGAGCCGGCGTCGGGGGGGCAGGCTTTTGTGTTTGGTGAATCAAATGCCAAGGTGGCAAAGCGATTACATCGCGCCTTTCGGGCAGCCCGTTATCGATCTGGCTGGCGTACAAGACCGTTGCTGCAGAAGACGTTCGCATTTTATGCTAAATTCTGGCTTCTAAATTCTGAATTCTAACTAACGAAGAGGTTTTTTATCCATGAGTAACGAGACAACGCCCCCCACTTTGGCCACGGCGGTGCCGCCGCCGGTCGCTCCGCCGCCTCCGCCTCCCCCGGCGTCCCTGCCGCCCGCCGCTCCGGCCCCCGCCCCCAAGAAGCGGGGGGGGAAATGTCTGGTGGCGCGATTGGTTTTGGTGGTGCTGGCCGTGCTGGCCGCTGGCGCCGCGTTTGTCCTGATCAAGCGATGCGACAAAGGGGCATGTCCGATCATGACGGCGGTGGCGAATTTGGGCGGTGTCCCGGCGTCCGCCGGTGGCGCCGCGCCTGAAGTCAGTGTGACGGCGGAACCGGGCCAGGGCGCCACCGTGGTGACCCGGGTGCAGGCCGGGGGCGTCACCAGCGTGGTCAAGGCAACCATTCCCGCCCCCGCCGCGACGCCCGCCGTGGCGCCGGCCGCGCCGGAACCGGTGGCCGAGAGTGTCGCGCCGCCGGACCCCCGGCTCAAGGTGACCCTGCTGGTGCAGAACCGTGCCGGCGAGGAGTTCCGGAATCGGGTTGACGTCTTTCAGGATCTGCTGATGGCGCGCTTGGCCGAAAAAGATTTGGCGGTGTTTAATCCCAAACTGGTCATCGCCAAGTTTGAAGAGCAGCCGCCGGCCGATCCCACCGTGACGGAAGCCCTGAAATTGATGCAGGCGCTCTATCCGGCCCAGGGCGTGGGGCCGCGCCCGGCCGACTCGGTCACCGGCAATGCCTCCGCCGTGCGTCTCAGCCAGCTCATTGGCGCCGACTACACGATTGTGGCCACCATTTTGGGCACGGGACGGGAAACCCGCACCTTCAAGGGTGAGGGGACCGAGTTTGGCACCAACAACCAGTCCATAGTGACTACCTTGCGCGCCACTCTGACCATCCTGGATGCCACGGGCGCCACGGTGGCCGGCGAGCCGGTGGTGGTCAAAGAGCGGATCCAGGCCCAGCGCGGGCTCACCGTGGACCGGCAGGGGATTGCGGACGACCTGCTGGACGCCGCCGCCCTCAAGCTGACCGAGAGCATTGACGCCAAGATCGGCCGGATGCGGCAGGCGGCGCCCGCGGCGGCGGCGAACGGCGTCTCGTTCACCATCAACACCAATATCCCGGCCTGCACGGTCGAGGTGGACGGGGTCACGATCGGCAGCGCGCCGGGCACCTTTCCGGTCACCCCCGGCCTGCACCAAGTGCGGATCACCCGCGAGTGGTTGACGCCGTGGGAACGCACGGTCAATATTTTTGCCGGCCAGGCGCTGGATATTCAGATGGAACTCTCCGCCAACGGCGCTCAGCGGTTCAAGGACATTGAGGGCTTCAAGCAGAACCTGGCGTTGGAGAAGACCGAGCGGCTGGCCGTGGTGGGGATCGCCCAGGAACAAAGCGCCGCCGCCGCGCATGCCGTGCGCACGGTGGCCGATGGTCAGTCCACCATGCTTAAGAACAGCAACTTCAAATTGCGCGGGGCGCTCAATCAGGCCTTTTGGGGTGCGCCCGCCGGCGGGGCGGCGAACGTCAACGTCATCAATAACAATGTGCAGCAGCAGGAGAATCGGAAATGATTCAATTTAACCGCATGTTTCGCCAGACCGTCGGCGTGTTGGCCGTTGTCGGCATGCCGTTGGCGTTTGGCCAGGCCGCGTCGCAGCTGGTTCAGGGCGACAAGGACACCATTTTTATCGGCCCGGTCAAGGTCACCACCGGGGTGATGGAAATGGCCAAGCAGAACGGCATTGACGCCAATCTGAAGCTGGCCGTGGATTCCTTGGACACTCAATTTATTGCCGCCCTCAATGGCACCGGCGTGTTCCAGTTGGTCGAGCGCAAGCGCAAGGGCGACATCGAGCTGGAACAGTCGTTCGCCGCCGTGGCGGTCGATCCCAATGACAAGAACGCCGCCGAGGCCGGCAAGATGGCTGGCGCCAAGTACGCGTTCCTGCCGCAGGTGGACGGCTTCGATGATGTCACTGGCGAGCAGCGCTTTACCCAAGTGGACCGCAAAACGGTGACCCGCCAGCGCATGATCTCCGTCGTGGTGCAGATTGTCGACACCACTACCGGCAAGGTGTTGCCGGATTCACCCTCGGTCAAATTGCATGCCGGTGAAACGGCCGCGTTTGTCCCCAGCAACGCCCAGGCGCTGTCCAGCAACGAGGCGTTGCTGGACTTGGCCAAGGGCGTGGCCAATCAGCTCTGCTTTGCCGCCGTGGCCCAACTTCGGCCGGCCAAGGTGCTGGCGGTTACCGGGGCCCAGGTCATGATCAATCGCGGCGGCAACGCCGGCTTTATGGTGGGCGCCAAAGTGGAATTTTACGGCGTGCAAACGGTCAAGGACGACGACACCGGCGAGGTTTTTCGCAACGAGGTTCCCGTGGGCAACGGTGTGGTTATCCGCGGCGACCCGCGGCAAAGCTATGCCAAGATCGAAGGCGAGAACCTGGGGATCGCCAAAGGGTGTGTGGCCCGGATCATCTTCCAGCAACAGGCGGGCGGACCCCCGCCCGCGGGGGCGGCCCAGGCGGGGCAACCGGCCGCCCAGCCGTCCACGCCGGACGGCTTGCCGCCCGGCTCCAGTGAGCGGCCGGTGAAGTGGTAAGGAAGGCTGAGGCGGATTAGGCTGTAGGTTGAAGGTCGTCAACCTCTCACGCCAATGCGGTATATATTTTGAGACACAGTTAAGAGAAAAACCTCGAAGGAGAAGCTTATGTATCCCCATATCGGTCGCACCTTCAATCGTCAGACCCGTTGGTTCACGGTCGTGGCTGCCAGTTGCCTGCTCGCCGGCGCCGTCACGGGTTGCCGGTATGGCAGTTCCGGCCTGCAGGCCAATGCCGCCGTGGTCCAGACGCCGGAAGGCGGCGTGAGCACGAGCAAATACGTCCTCATCAACAATACCAAGCTGGCCAACGGCATTCAGGTGGTGGACCTGCGGCAGGCCTTTGCCAATGATATTCTTCAGGCCCAGGTGACGGTGGTGTCCAAGAGCAGCCGCACCCCGAAATTTCAGTATAAGTTCCAGTGGTACAATGCCCAGGGCATTGAAGTCGAAGCGGACCGTTTCCCCTGGACGCCGGTGGCGCTTTATGGTTATGACTCCAAGTCGCTGAGCGCCGTGGCCCCCAATCCCACCGTCCGTGAGTTCCGCATCAATATCCGCGCCCTCTGAGCGTCCCGTGCCCCCATGATTATCAGGGAATAAGCGGTCGGGCGAGATAAGACCATTAGGACGTTTAGGACCATTCGGACACTTGGGACGGAGCGGTCGCCCAATCCTCGTAAAAACGTTATTTTTTAACCGTCTAAACTAAACAAAAAGGGTTTTGCCATGGATTTCCGTTCTTCCGTTCTTCCGTCGTTCCGTTCTTCCGTCTTGGCCGCCGCGGCGGTCGGCGGCGCCGCGCTGCTGGCCGGTGGCTGTGCGTCCACGCCCATGGTGGCCTATGGCGACGCCAATGCCGTCCAAAGCGTGACCACCGAGTTTAGCTCCACCGACTTGCAGATGATCGCCAGCAAGATGGTGGATTCCATGCTGACGTTCCCGCCCGTCATGGAAGTGACCGCCACCCGGCGCCCGATCATTTCCGTGGACCGGGTCAAGAACAAGACGATGCAGCATGTGGACACCGAGTCGATCACCGACACCATTCGCACCAAGCTGTTGCGCTCCGGCAAGTTCCGCTTTGTCGACCGGACCACCGATGATGTCACCGCCGCCGAGCTCAAGGCCCAGAACGAGGGTGGCCTGACCGATCCGAACAAGGCGGTCGCCTTTGGCCAGCAGGAAGCCGCCGAATACATTGTCACCGGCAACTTCTCCGAGATCACCCAGACGGCCGGCCGGGTGTCCGATGTCTATTACAAGTTCACTCTGAACCTCAAGAACCTGCGCACCGGCATTTTAGAGTGGTCCGACGAGAAGGAAATCCGCAAGACCTCCAAGACCAGCGTGATTGGGTTCTGAGCTGTGGTGTACCTTGGGAGCCGCCCGTCCTCGGGCGGACGAGCCCGTGCTCGTCGAAGACGCGCGTAATGTGGTTTGGCGTGATGGTGGCTCAATCAACCGGGCGGAACTGGGGTGACGCCGTCGCTGACCGCCTGAGGACGGGCGGCTCCCGGTTTTGAAATAACACCGACCCTATTCGACCGCGATCT
>CAITYL010000165.1 GCA_903896595.1 uncultured Lentisphaerota bacterium | reverse complement strand
TCGATGGCGTCACACCAGTTCCGCCCTTTTTATTGGGACACCGTCCGCCAAACCAATTATGCTCGTCTCCGACGATGACGGGTTCGTCCGCCCGAGGACGAGCGGCTCCCGGTTATAGGATTGTTGAATCGCCCCGGCCCTTGATTTTCTTCGTGACTTCGTGCCTTCGTGTGAGTTCTTCTTCTGGAGCAGGATCGAGACTTGGTTGCGGCACACGTCGAGTTAGGAGGGGGCTTTACTCCGACACCCGCCAGTTGTGGGCGCTGCCGCCCCAGCCTTCCCAGCCGAAAGAATATCCCTTGGGCCCGCCGAGATTGCCGGCGTCCCACTGGTCCTGGCCAATGGCGGCCACATGGCCGTCGACCAGCACGGCGTTGCTGGCGCGCCGGTGCCAGGTGCCAACTCCGCCGTAGACAGCAGGCTGCCAGGATACATACTGGCTGTTGAGCGCCGTGCCGTCAAAGGCCAGCAACGCCACCGCCGGGGTTACGACCAGGCCGAACTTGCCGGGAACGCTCGCCGCGGCCGGATTGCCGTGCGGATCGAGCCGCGCCAGGCCGATCTGGTTGGAATTGGCCATGGCATAGCTGTTGCCCATCAGCGCGAAGTTCAGTTCGCTGCTGGGGTTGTTGCCGCCAAGACCCTTGTCGCCGGGACAGCGAAACAATTTGACGCTGCGGGCGTACGCATAAAGCAAGCGGTCTTCCGCCACGGGGTCGTTCCACCAGCCCAACTGCCGGCCGCCGCCCCAGTAGTTCATCTGGGCGACTTCGTAATTGCCGATGAAGTCGGACGAATCTTCGCCATACATCGCCCACGCAACGCCGATCTGCCGGAGATTCGACACGCAGGCCACCGCCTTGGCCGATTCCCGGGCGCCCGCGAGCGACGGCAACAGCATGGCGGCCAGAATGGCGATGATGGCAATCACCACCAGCAGCTCAATGAGCGTAAAGACATGTCGAACTCGCCTGGCCATGTTTGTTCTCCGGACCGGATGATCTCCGCCACACCCTTGAACCATGACTGCTTGAAAACCGTTCGAGCCTCTTGCAAAAAACGAGAACGTTTTCTGTAGCAAAGGGCTTGTAGCCCGCCAGATCGAAAACGTGCTGCTCGAAGAGCGCGATGCAATCGCTTTGCTACAAGACCGAACACCGAATGCTCCGCGGGCACAATGAAGTTTTGCAAGAGCCTCGTTCATTAACCTGAGATTATTCATGAACGTTGTTCGTTGCCTGCTGTAGCTGAGCTCTTGTATCGCGGCGGCGACGTTTCGCCGGGCTACAAGCACTGAGCTACAAGGATGGATAATCCAGGCGCGGGTTCACCGGCGCCGACGCACGGCCAGCACGGCCGCGCCGAGCGTCAGCAGGCCCAGGCTCAGCGGTTCGGGAATGGCGCCGCCAAAGATGGCGATTTCGCCGGTCCGGGCCTGCATATACCAGGTGTTACCGGGGCTGCCAATGCGGTCGATTTCGATTTTCACATAGCGGGCATCCACGGGCGCGGCCAACACCGAGAGATCAATATTTCGGCCGTCAACGGGCGTCGGATCAAGGAGCTGCCCCCAGGCGGTCCCATAATTGATGCCATCGACACTCGTCCACACGGTGAGTTTGCCGATGCCGGCACTATGGTCGACGTTGCCGTCGGTGAAGGTGAACGCGGCCGACACCCCCACCCGGTCGATCTGATAGGCGGCCTTGAGGTCAAAGACCGCCGTGTACGTCGCGGTGGTGCCCCACCCCCCATAAACGGCCCCATAACCGCCGGCGGCCTCGCTCATGCCATCGGTCATTTTCGTATAGCCTGGATCTTGGGCGATCACGTCGGCATCGCTGCCGGCGAGCCAGTTGTAGGTGGCGCCGGTCGCCAACGCGGCAACCGCCCCGGGATAATCGCCGCCTGTATTGTTGCCGCTGAGCAGCAACGGGGCCGCGTCGGCCGCCAGCGTAACCCCGAGCAACGCACCTGCGGACACCAGCCAATAGAACGTGTTGCGCATAACCTGGTTCCTTTCACCGATACCACCTTGCCTGACCTCCCGTTCCCTCAGACGGTTTATGCCCACCACCACGCGGCAATCGGGCCTGCCTGAATGAGCGGGAACTACTTACGGGCGATCTCCGCCGTTGATTTGCGGGTAATCAGCTCCCCTTGCAGGACCCGCCGGGGCAACTGGTCGATCACTCCGCGCGAAACGGTGTCCACAAATTTGGCCGCCTCGTAGCCCATCTGCGTGATCGGCTGCCGAAACGTGGTTAGCGGCGGCGAGTAAAACTGGCTGTTTTGGTAGTCGTCAAAACCGGTTACCGAGATATCCTCCGGCACCCGGCGGCCGCTTTCCGTGCAAGCCAAAATCGCGCCGTAGGCCATCTCGTCGTTGTTGGCAAAAACGGCGGTGATCGCGGGATCCCGTTTCAAGAGTTCCTGCATTTGCAGATACCCCGCCCGCGGGGTTTCGTGGGTGGGTTGATGCGGAATCAGCCAGCGTTCTTCACCGGCAAGCCCCGCCTGCCGCAGCGCGCTTTGATAGCCGTTCAACCGCTCGGCATGGTCGAAATCCCCGCTGTCAATCGGACCGCATAACATGCCGATCCGACGATGGCCCAGACCGATGAGATGTTCCACCACCTGCTGGGCGCCCGGATGCGAATCGGTGTCGACGTAGCCGATCTTGTCGATCTCGGCCCGCCCGGCGACGAGCATGGTCGGAATCCCCGACTCCGAGAGCGACTGAAGTTGGTCGGTCATCTGGGCCGGAAACAACAAGATCGCGGCATTGCAGCGACGTTCCCGTACCGCCTGAACCAGCGGCTGGTTGCGCGGGCGCGACACTGGATAAAACACCACCGACGTTTCAATGCCGTGCTCAAAAGCGTAGGCGGCCACACCAGAAAAAATGCCGGCGGCAAAGCTTTCCATCACCGGCCGTTCCATCGCCACAATCAGCGCCACGTTGGTCAGCCGGTTGCTCACGACCCGGGGGCGATAATCGCGTTGCCGCACGGCCTTTTTGACGCGCTCGCGCAATTCCTCGCTGACGCCCGCCTCGTTGTTGAGCACCCGCGAGACCGTCGCCTTGGAAACCCGCGCATGCTTGGCAATGAGATCAATGGACATATAACCGCCCTGCCTCCCGAACCGCGCCGCCACCGGCCAAAACCGAAATCGTTACGAGTTTGTTTCGTAACAAAATAGAGCGAAGTTGCGGAATTGCAAATCCGCGCGACGAAAACGCGGGCGGAAGATGACGTTCAGGCAACTAAAATCCGTCTGCTTTCACCACCGAGGGCGCAGAGAACACAGAGAAAAAAATACCGGCGAAAAAATAGAACCATTGGGGACCCTTAGGACTCTTGGGACCATTAGGCCGCCGGCGGAAACCACCGGCAGTCCCAAGAGTCCTAATGGTCCCAAGAGTCTTAATGGTCCTACAAAATCACCTTTTCGCCATTCTCCGCGTTCTCCGCGCCTCCGCGTGAGAATCTTACGGACGGTCGGCCAAAAGTTTATAGAACAGCAGCCGGCTGGTGCGCGGGACGGGGGCAAAGATGGCCAATCCTTTCGCCATCAGCTTCTTGCCGGTGGCCTGCCAGATGGTTCCGCTGTCGGCGTCATCAAATTCGTAGGTGCCCGCCGGGTCCAGGCCGCGCAGTTGGAAGGTGGCGGCGGCCAGGGGGCTTTCGGCCCGGCGGAAGGCCAGCACCGCGCCTTCCTGGGTTCCGGGAACGAACAACTGATAGGCCAGCCACGCCTCGGGATCAATGACACCGGGGGTCAGCGGATAGAAATCGCCCAGGAAAAGGGAACGTAACCGCTTTGCCTCGCCAATGGTCTTCTTGTACCAGTCCCAGGGGAATTCGGGCGCTGTGCAACTGCCCATGCCAAACTCCTCGACATTGAGGACCAAGCCGGCCGAATAGGCGGAGCGGGCCTGGTAGGTGTCGCCCGGCTTGGCCATTGGGCTGATGGCGTTCAGGGGCAGCCAGAGATTCAACCCCATGCCGTGCAACTGCGAGGCGTCGGGGTTTAGGAACGAGAAACAATTGTAGTCGGTGCGCCACAGGGCAACGCTGCGGTCGGCGGTTTCCAAATCCAGGCGCCGGCCGCCGCTGGCGCAGTTGTCGATGAGCAGCCCGGGATGGCGGCGGCGCAGTTCGTCCCAGAACGCATAAAGCCCTTCGACAAAGCGCATCTCGGTCAGCCCCTGGCGCCCGGCCTCGTCGGCATGGGCCCAGAACGGACCGGGATCGATGTTGAAATCCTCCCGGTAGCAGTCAATGCCGTTTTCGGTAATCAGCGACGAGATCAGCTCCACCACCCATTGCCGGGCGCCGGGATGACCGAGGTTCAGCAACATGTCATCATTGAGCTTGGGGGCCTCGTCGGTGCGCCGGAGGAACCACTCCGGATGCTCCAGCGTGACGGGTGTACCGTACTTGGCGCGCTCCGGCTCGAGCCACAGCAGGAATTTCATGCCGGCCCGGTGCGCGGCGTCGCTGATCGGCTTCAGCCCGCCGGGATGATAGTTCCGGTTGACGCACCAATTGCCGGTGAACCCCCAATCCCCATGGAAGACATCAGGGCATGGTTTGTCCGAGACGCCGTACCAGCCGGCGTCGATCCAATAATAATCGTAGGGCAACCCGTGCTGGGCGATGCGCTGGATGGCATCCAGGTGTCCCGAGGTCGGCGTGCCGCCCCAGGAGCCGTTGCAGACGGGCATCTCGGCGGGCCGGCCGTTGACGGACGGGCGGTGGTGTTTCAACACCAACTGCCGCAGCATATTCTGGGCATGAAGCGGCGTGCCCTGCCAGTACATGACCAGCACGCGCGGGGAACGGATCTCCTCCCCCGGCCGCAGCGCCAGTTCCAGATGTTCCATGCCGGCGGCAATATCGGTCTTGCCGTTGCCGTCATGTGCGAACTCCGCAAACCACTGGCCGGTCCAGCCGAGGGCACAGACAATGCCATCGCCGCCGGTGCGCAGGTTGAAGAACGGCAGCCAGGTGGCGGAGGTGCGACTGTCGGCCTCTAGGCCCGGGGGTGAACTGTTCCTGACCTTGCGGAAAGCCTGGTTGGCGGCGGTGTCCATGCGGATGGTCCGCGGCAGCTCCCACATCGAGTGCCGCAGTTCCTCACACCGGTATTGGAAATCGTCGGCGCAGCCGTCGCTGCCGAGGGCGCGCCGCAGTTCGGGCATCTCGCCCGCCGTGGCGCTGTTCCAGAAAATGTCCAAAGCCTTGAAGTTGGCAATCGGCGCCGTCTCGGCGGGGCCGTCGTTGCGCAGCCGGAGGAGCCATTCGACGGCCGGAAACTCGCTGAATTCGGTCAGCTCCATTTCACAACGCAGCTTCGTGGTTTCCTCCTGCCAGACGAGGGTATGAATCCGTTTGCCGTCGCGCCAGTCGCCGCTGGAAATTTGGGCCTGCGCCAAGCTGATCCAGTCCGCACTGCCCCGCCGGCCCAGACGGAAGGAGAACGGCAGGTCGCCGACGATCCGCTCCCGGGTCTCCAGGCACTCCGCCACATTAAGCGTGCGCCCGTCGCCGAGTTCCACCCGCGCCTCCGCCCAGTCGGTGTGGGCGAACTGCGTATTGCCGTCCTCGGTCACGGCTTTCAGCGTCAGGGATGAGGCCTGGTCAACGGCCAGGTCAACTTCCACCGGGGGCATGCCGATGGTGAGCGCCGCACTGCGCCAAAGCTCCCGGCCATTGACCTCGACCGAGAAAAGGATCCGGGCCTTGGAAATCCCGTCGGTGTGCGGGTTCTGATCAACCCCGACAAACGCGTGGAAGCGCCGGGCCGGCGTCGCCAGTTGAACGGTGATTTCACTGTCGGCATGGCAGGCCAGGCCGTGGGCGAAATCCCGTCCACCAATCCGCAAGGGCAATGAGGCGTAGGAGAGATTCGCCTTGACCGCGCCCCAGCCATTTTTGCCGACCTTGAGCCGGGCCACCGTACCGGGTGTGCCCCCCAGCAAGAGGTCCCGCCAGTTTTGGATCCACGTCATTTCTTCCGGCTTGACCTGGGATGAGTCGGGGCAGGTGTTCATACGGATCGTTCCTTGCGTAAAGATGTTAATGCATATTCACCACGATAGAACGCGAAAGATCGCAAAAGAAAATGCGGGGCCGGATTTTTCTTTCGCGCTCTCTGTGTTCTTTCGCGGTGAATCGAATGATGGTGAATAATTCAGGTAACAACGGCGCTTCCCAAACGGGCGGGCGCCAGGGTCTCGCGTAATTGGTATTTCCGCCCCAACGGGGCCGGGGAAAATAGCCCAGGGCAGCGCCCTGGGAAACTCCCCCCATTTTTTCGCCGCCCTGAAGGGGCAAGGGAATGGTCATTTCCATTGCCCCTACAGGGCGTAAACCATCTTAACTTTCCAGTCCCAGGGCGTTGCCCTGGGCTATTTTACTACCGCCCCGTTGGGGCTCAAAAACCATTCGGCCTCCATCCGCGTGTAACACCCCAGCTTCCCGCCGCCAGCCGATCCCGTGCGGTGAGTGCAACATTAAGAAACCTGTATTGCATCCTTACATCGTCACGCTGCCAAAAACCTCCGCCGCCACCTGGTTCCACAGGCGGATCTTCGCCAAATCTTCCTCCACCGTCCGGACGATCTGGAAGCCGTCGGCGCGCACGGCATACTTCACCCGTCCCTCGCAAGTGTGAGATGATTCCAATTGACTTCAAAGACATTGTTTCTCGCAAAGATCGCCAAGCTCGCAAAGAAAAGCGTTATTTATCTGCAATTAAACGTTAAAGACGAATTCCTTGGCGTTCTTTGCGATCTTTGCGAGAGAAAACCATGTCCGATGCCTGAGGCGAAGTTGGGTCTTACAGCGCAAGCTTGGCCCCGAGCAGGAGGCGGGCGGCTTCGGCAATGGCCGCGGCCGGACCGCGGAAGGCCCAGACTTGTGATTCGTCGGTGGCCCGGTTGCGCCCGGATTCCGAACTCACCGCCGGGGCGTGGTACTCGAGTTCATTGAACCGTTCCGCACCGGACCGGACGCAGCAGGCTTGGAAGACCCAGCCGGCATTGGCCGGATCGGTCCACAGCGCGTCGACGTAATCGCCGGCGGGTTCGACCGCGAACTGGCGCACCACCAGGTTCCAGCTGTCCGCTGCCGCGGCCCGGCACAGATGCCCGGCCCGGCCGGCCAACAGCGCAGCCTTAAGGGCGATCTTGGCATCGCCGCCAGGACCGCCCATGCGCCAGCGCACCAGGCGCGGCTCGGTTTCCAATTCCCCAGCGGCCGGGGTGCCGAACACCACCTGCGGCGGCGTGGCGCTCCAAGTGGGGATCAGCATCTCGCCGGGCGGCGGCAGCTGCAAGAGGTTCCACACGCCCAGGCGCACCGGCGTGGTGGAGTCCGCAACCGGTTCCAGTTCCAGCGTCGTGCGCTGGGTGTAGCCGGCATAGCGCAGGCCGGCCAGGGCCGGCAACGGATTGACGGCCGGCCGGTACGCCTTCTCCAGCCGCGCCTCAACCGTGCGCCGGGACTGCAGCAGGGACAGGCGGGCCGTCGTGACCAGGGTCGCTCCCGCGGCGTCCGCCGCCGTCACCTGCCAGGCCCCGGGATCCAGGGACGGCGGCACCGCGTAAGTTTCCGGAACCCGCTGGAGGTCGCCGATGAACAGCTCAATCTCGGGCGCCAGCCAGGTGCGGTCGCCGCCGGGATTGGGCCAGCCGTCGCGGGCGAAATACGCCTTGGCGGAGTCCGCCGCGGCCAGGGCCGGGTTGGTCCACAGGAAATTTTCATCGTCCCCGGCGGGAAACAGCCCGAGCATCCGCCCGCCCGCCGGCAGCAGCAGCAGCCGGCTGCCGTCGGGAAGGGTCAGCGGCAGATGAGGGCGGCCGGCTTGGGATAAGACACCAGAGAGATGTTTCATGATCGCGTTCCAGCCCCAGGGCGTTGCCCCATAAACGGATGAGGATATTTCACACGAATGATTGCAGTTTTCCCGTCCCAGCGGGACGGGGCGGGAATAGGCAGGGGCTTCAGCCCCTGTTTTGCCCCCCCCCATTTCGCGTGCCGTTGGGTACGCGGCGCATCGCGGCGTACCTACGGCACGCCATTCTTGGGGTATCCGTAATCCAGGGGCTGAAGCCCCTGCCTATTTTCGTTCAGTCCCTCCGGGACGTAATAACCGTCTTTTGTCTTCTCACATCCCCGGCCCATACCC
>CAITYL010000164.1 GCA_903896595.1 uncultured Lentisphaerota bacterium | reverse complement strand
TGGCCTCATAAAAAGGGCGGCACTGGGGTGACGCCGTCGCTGTCCGCCCGAGGCCGGGCGGCTCCCGGTCGTGACATAACGCCGATCTTAAAAAGCGGCAATGCCTTTGCCGCTTTTTGTTCCTGAGTCGAGGAACGGCCACCCGGATTGCCCCGTCACTGACGTTCCGGGCTCGGATGGACGCCATCCTCCGTTCGCACTCCGTTGCCTTTCGTGTATTGTAGTCGAATGGCGAACACCGTCGTCCGGTGATAGCTTACCACAATGAAAAAGTCACAAACCAGGATTGTCCGGCTGACGGAAAAACGGAACGACGACTTCGTCCCGGGATCGCCCAGCAGCCGCCTGCACCTGGTCTGGCCACTCACCCAGGAAGTCGCATCACTGAGCAAAACGCACGATGTTGAACGAAGACTACAAAGAGATGTTGCAGTGCTTGGCCGACGAGGGCGTTAAATTCCTTTTGGTAGGGGCTTACGCTTTGGCCGCCCATGGTTACCCACGGGCGACGATGGACATTGATATCTGGGTGATGCCGTCGCCCGACAATGCAACGGCCCTCCTGAACACCTTGCGCCGGTTCGGGGCGCCACTCCATGGCCTGACCTGCACCGACCTCCAAAAAGACGATACCGTTTTCCAAATTGGGGTCGCGCCCAGACGAATCGATATTCTCACCGGCGCCTCCGGACTCCGGTTTGAAGAGGCGTTCGCGCACTCCGTCGAAATCGTCATTGATGGTATTCCCGTCCGCATTCCATCCGTTGCCGACCTCATCCGCAACAAACGGGCATCGGGACGAACCAAAGACCTGGCCGACATCGAGGCACTGGAAGCCCTGCCTGTTTCCGCACAGGAGAGCTAAAACGGGTGCCTGACCGTTTTGCGGATTCCGCAGGCCGCTTCTTTCAGCGCGAATCAGCGTGACAAACGGCTAACTCGTCAATACGGGGGCCCGTGCTTCCAAGGCGGCCCAGGTCATGGCGGCGTAGTTCTCGCTGGGCACGTATTCCGGGACGCTGTTGCCGGTGCCGAGGGCGTAGGCCCCCCTGACTGCGGCGCGTTCGAGCATGGCGCGGGCACGGCGATAGACCGCTTCCGGAGTGGAACGGACCACGAAGTCCAGATCCATGCCACCCAAAATGGCGATGCGACCACCGTAGCGGTCGTATTCCTGCTCCACCGGGGAAATGGCGTCCTCGTAGGAGTGCTTGCCATCATACCGGATGTCATCAATGATATCGGTCCAAATCTCCGCGGCATTGCCGCAGGAGTGCAGGATGACCGGCTTGCCGGCGACATGGACGGCGGCGACAATCCGTTTGTGCCAGGGAAAGACGTAGCGGCGCATGTCCGCCGGAGCCAGCATCGGCTGGGTTTTGAAACCCCAATCGTCATTGGAGATGCAAGCGCCGACACACGCCTGGGCGGCGGCGATCTCGTAGTAGCGCAGCAACCGCGAACCGACACCGTCAAAGACCGCTTGGGCCAACTCCGGATCGTCGGCGATCATGAAACAGAGGTTGTCGAAGCCCACCAGGCTCAGCACGTTTTCCAGCACGCCACCTGGCCCCCAGGCAATGACCTTCATGCCTTCGGGCACCCGGTTGGCGATGCGCTCGAAGTAGCCAGAACAGCCCGTTCCGGGGTCGGGCCAGGGATAGCGGTCGAAGCTGGCGCGGTCGTGGATGACCGCCCCCTCGTTCAACGAGATGGTGGCGGCCGTGTGACGCTCGGCGGCGAGGAATCCGAAGCCCGGAACCAGGGTATTGACGTAATCATACCCGCCCTGGCGGAAAACGCGGGCATACATATCAAACCATTCCAGGGGTCGGTCCGTACCAACGGCCGGCCGGCCGCCCAGGCGGGCATACAAGGAATCATTCATGAAGAACTCGAACAACGTCGGCCGGTCCGGTGCCCGTTTCGCCAGCACCTGCAGCAGCTGGTTGAAATCCGGGGTCGGCCGGTGGTTCATCACCCGATCCAGAAATGAATGGCTCATGATCGTGTCTCCTAATTTTTCCCGCTTCGCTTTTTTGTGTTAGGGATCATTACTCGATACATTATCCATTTTATGAGTAATTTCCTTTGTTCGCATCCATCAAAAATGTATCCTGATCGCTACTGATGAAACCTGCAACTACCGATCAAGGGATTCCACTGGTCCCCGGCGCTGGGCCGGAGGCGCCCCTGCTGGCGCTGCTCCGCCCTTATGTCCGCCACTGCGGCAATGTGCCGCGCCTGACCGCCTGGCACCTTGGCCGGCGGCGACTGCTGGATTTCCTGCTGGTGTATATCGAGACGGGGCGCGGCCGTTTCACCATTGCCGGGGTGGAATACGACGCCGAACCGGACGACCTGTTCTGGATTCCGCCGGACACCGACCACGAGATGGAGGGGTTCGCCCCCGCCATGATCTGTCCGTACGCGCATTTTGACCTGGTCTACCGGCCGGAGGCCAGCCACTGGGATTTTTCCATTCCCGCAGGCATGACCGACCTGGGCGAACTCCGCCCGCTGCTGCACCCGCCGGCAACAGCCCCGCAACTGCAGGCGCTGTGCGGCCGGCTGCGCACACCGGCCAACCGGCGGATCGGCCTGCTGTTGAACGAAATCTGCACCGAGGCGGCCCGGGGCCAGCCCTTCGCGCCGCTACGCATGTCCGGCTTGCTGCTGGAAATCGTGGCGGAGCTGCTGCGGGCACAGGCGGGGCTGCCGGCGGAATGCGGGGGACACATTCCCGGCCTGGAACATGCCGCCGACTGGCTGGGCAAGCATGGCGACGAGCCGGATGCCGTCACCCGCGCCGCCGCGCTCTGCCGTCTCTCGCCCAGCTATTTTCGGCGGCTGTTCGCCCGGCAGTTCGGCTGTCCGCCGCGCGATTTCCGCAAACGCGGCCGTATCCGGGCCGCGAAACAATTGATGATCGGCAGTGACTTGAACTTGTCCGAAATCGCCGAACGCACCGGGTTCGCCAGCGTCCATAGTTTCTCCCGCGCCTTCCATGCCGTCGAGGGTATGCCGCCGGGGCAATACCGCCGTTTTGGCCGCGTCCAAACCCGCGTGGAAGGCCGCCAGACACCGTACAGCTATTGAAAAGTTTCGAGGCGGACCTATATTCCCAAACTGTTTTTGTTTCGGGGCTGTAGCTCAGTTTGGCTAGAGCGATACGTTCGCAACGTATAGGTCACGGGTTCGAGCCCCGTCAGCTCCACCATCTTACTTAACCACCTGCATTCCAGGTGGTTATTTTTTGACAGTTCGCCCTGCCTCCAGGGTTGGTACAAAGTCCGGTACAAAAAACCGGGGTTTGCACCATGCGACTCGTCGTCCGCCACCTCCAGTGGACCGGCCATGACTTCCGCTTCCGAATGGCCGTTCCGGTTTCCCTGCGTCCACTTTTGTCATGCAGGGTGAACACGGCCGCGAACACCTGGGCTGACAAAACACGGCTTACCATTGACGTGGTGTTCAAACTCCTGGTCGAGGTGTTCGGCGAAAAAGCCGACATGGCGGCGTTCAAGTATGCGACCTTGGCAGACTTTCGCGACATTATCGTTCTCAAGCTCCCGGCCAACCGGGACAAGATCAGACGGTTCAAGGGAAAAACCGCCCGTCAAATCGTTGCCATGCGCGATGTCAGACCCATGAGCGTGGCTTGTGGACAACTACTGCACGGAAACTTGTTTTCATGCTTTGGTGTCGGCAGGCGGCAGGCACCTTACGAGTGGGGCTTTCCTCTACGCCCGTATGCGCCCAGTACCCTTGCCAAAACACCCCAAATTTCGTGGTATGGCTTGTGTGCCTGGTCGCTCGTGGCGTCGATCCGATCCTTGAAGTTCGAGTAGTCAACCGTGTTGCCAAGGAACTCCATGATCCGCAGCACGGTCTCCTTGCTCACGACCATGCGAGCCGCATAGTCACCCTTGGGCGTGTCGATGATGGTTGCCGTTGGGAGCGGCACACGGTCCACCAGATTCTGTAGGTCACGCCGTTCTCTGGCGCGTACTTGGAACTCCCCTTGCGGTTTCTCCACGATCGAGTAGAACCCATGCTTAGTCATCAGCCACATCGTCGTATCCCTTTCTGCATTTGGGCGTCCGGTTGCCTGAACAGCTAAACCGTATCTTCGCTTCCGCGCACAACGAGGCATGCTTCATGCAGTATGCGTGGATCACTGCTCCAACCAGTGCGAAGAAGGGCGGCACCGATAAGCGAATAAACGCCTGACTGGCATACAACCGCGTTTACGCTTTCGGGGTTTGGCCCCGCTCGCAAGAAGGCCTGTGCGCCGGCTTGTGCGTCCGCCATATGCCCCCCATGTTTCGCCTTGCCTGAAACAAAAGCCTCCCAAAGGAACAGGCCGGAGTTGGCTTGGGCAAACGGTGCCCATGCAATGAATGCGGGAACGGGCTGAATAAGGGCACGTCGAACGGATTGCAGAATCCATGCGACTTGGACTAGCCCGGTAGCCAATGCGCCACAACCTGCACCGGCGCTCCATGGGCGGTCTCCCTCCCCGGGGCGACCATTTGTGAGATTACGCTCGTCTTCTGCCAGCGGGACAAACAGCGGACATTCAAAGCCAAGGGCAACGCATTTTCCACTGTTCAGGGCGTCAGCAACATACTTGGCAAGTGAAGACGGGGCTGTTCCGCTATCACCAAGGGACGACCACCAGCCGAAGTTTCCCCTGGCAAACGAGCCGATATCTGCACAGATGACAATTGGGGCGATTGGATCCACTTTTGGTCTACCCTCATGGCACGGTCAGCCCACCAGCAAAGTCGGGAACCAGCCTAGGAACCGTGTCCCGTTCCACGTTGGGCTGACTATACCACCTACCGGGAAAACTGGCGCAGCTTGACCGGCCAGGACATGAAGCCTGTGCCCTGTACCATGCCCACTCCGAGGCAAGAGCTGGATTTTTCCTGCCTGAACCAACCAATGAGCTCAAAAGCCGCCAAATATCTCAACACAAGATTGCAAATAATGCAATTTAGTGTAGAGTAATAAGCATGCAGCCGATCAAGCAACTCGAACACGTGCTGGCGAAACTGGCGGATCGTGACCACTATCTCTTTGCGGCCACCGATCTCCAGGGGGCGCTGCCGGGACATGGCGACCTGCCGGTGCTCCTGAGCCGGGCGGCCAAGGCCGGCCTGTTGAAGCGCGTCTGCCGGGGCCTGTATCTGTATCCCCGAATTGAGCATCCCAGCGGGCTTCTCCTGTTTCACGCCGCTGCCCGCTTACGGGCGGATGAGTTCAACTATATCAGCCTGGAGAGCGCATTAAGTGATGCCGGCGCCATCTCGCAGATGCCTATCAATGCCATCACCCTGATGTCATCCGGGCGCAGCAACGTGATCCGCTGCGGTGATTTCGGCCGCATCGAGTTTGTCCACACCATCCGAGGTCCCGACGATCTGGCAAATCAACTCACCTATGATGCCGATTGCCACCTGTGGCGGGCTTCGGTCGCCCTGGCCCTGCGTGACATGCGCGCCACTCACCGAAGCTTGGAACTGATTGATTGGGAGGCCGTCCATGAACTTGTTTGATCGTCTGGTACAACAGGCCATGCAAGCCACGCCCGAAATGGGCTCATTGAAGGCGGTCGTGGAAAAAGAGTTGTTGCACCACGACATCCTGCGGGAGATGAACGCGGCTGGACTGCTGACCGGCCTGACCTTCATCGGCGGCACCTGCCTGCGGGCATGTTATGGCTCAAATCGACTGAGTGAAGATCTCGACTTCACGGGAGGACAGGAATTCACCCGCACCACCCTGGCCAATCTCGGCAGTGTCCTCGTTGACAAGTTGGCGACGAAGTACGCACTACAGGTGCAAGTCGCCCCACCCGTCAAAGAAACCACGGGGGTGGACACTTGGAAGATGAGCGTCATCACGCACCCGGAACGCAAGAGCCTGCCCGCGCAACGCATCCATATCGACATCTGCGCGGTTCCCAGCCGGGACCGCCGGCCGATGATGCTGCGAAATTTTTATGGCGTTGACATGGGCACGTCAGGACTGATCCTTCAAGCCGAAAGCCGTGAAGAAATCCTGGCGGACAAAATGCTTGCCCTGGCCTTCCGGCCCAATCGGATCAAGAACCGCGACCTGTGGGATATCGCCTGGCTCAAACAGCAGGAGGTTAAATTACCCCTCGCCATCATGCCCCAGAAGGTCGCGGACTACCGGCAAAAGCCGGAGACATTCTCGGCCGCGCTTCGCGACCGAACCGGCCTCATGAAAAGTGATCCAAGCATGCGAGTTGAGTTCGTGAAGGAAATGCAGCGCTTCCTGCCGTCACGAGTGGTCTCTGAAACGGTGGAAAAAACGGATTTTTGGGAGTACCTTACACACCTCGTACGGGAGGAAGCAACGCGCGCGAGCATCGGGTTGTGAGCAGTAAACCGGGGCCGCCATAAACAGGACCATGCCTTCGCAAACGCCAACTCCCCCCCCCCCTTGCTTTTTGGCCAGTTCCGGGTATGTTTTTGGCGTACACATCTTAGTACAAAAATGAAAAATACGATCGGACTTCAAGTAACCAACTCATTGAAAAGCAACGACTAGCAAAAACAAGAGATGGTAAAATCGAGTTCCCCGTCAGCTCCACCATTTTCTTCCAGGGGATTCAAGTCGTCAGGCTTGAATCCTTTTTTGGTGATCATTGCGGCATCGGCGGACATCCCCCGCCCCCAACGCCGGCCCCCGGCTGTCCATCCACACCCGGAGCAGGTAGCGCCGGCCCCAGACGTAATAGCTTTCGCGGTTCAGGTACTCCCGTGACGATTTCGGCGGTGGCGGCTTCTCCGCGCCTCCGCTTTTGAAGTCAAACCCGTATTATTCAGCGGCGCCGTAACCGCCATCGGAGCTGCCGGACATCGCCTGGGGCTGAGCGGCGAGGCCGGGGTGCTGGCGCCAGTACTCGCCAAGGAAGGTCGCGGCGGCACAGGCGATGTTGAGGCTTTCCACCTGGCCGGTGCCGGGAATGGCGATCACCGCGTCCGCGGCGGCGAGCAGCCCCGGGGACAGCCCGCGCTCCTCCGACCCCAGCATCAGCACACAGCGTTTCGGCAACTGGAACTCCGTGGAATAGAGATTGTAGCGGCCGCGGCCCGAGGTCGCCAGCACGCCGAAGCCGCCCTTGCGCAACTTGTCCAGGGCGTCATAGGGCGTTCCCAGCGACACCACCGGCACATGCTCCGCACCGCCTTCGGAGGTGCGGTAGACCGCGGCGGGCAGTTGGGGCTGGCGCGTCATCGGCCCGGTCACCAACACGCCGACGGCGCCAAAGTGGGCCGCCACCCGCAGGATCGCCCCCAAGTTGTGCGGATTGCCCACATGCTCCAAGAGCAGGACGCATTGCGGTCCGTCCACCTCACCCACAATCTCCAGCCACTCCTCCAGCCGGGGTTGCGGCCGCTCCTTGACCAGCAGGCACACGCCCTCGTGGTGGGTGGACTGGGTGACGCGTTCCATGTCCGCGTCCTCAATGATATGATAGGCCAGCCGGTGGGCGGCGCACCAGCGCAGCATGCCGCCGAACAGCTTGAGCCGATAGGGCGTGACATAGGCCCGGACCAGGTCGTCCGACCGGGTCTGGTAAATCGCGCGGCAGGCACTGACCCCGTAAATCTTCTGTTCGTCCGAGCGCAGCCCCGTTGGAACGCCAAGATTGCCTTCATTGAAACGCTGACCGGCGGCCGCATCGCGGGGATCCAACTGTTCATTCATCATAGTGGTGACCAAATTGGGATGGTTGACGGGCAAATTAGGACTCTGCAGGCAAACGCGCGTAATATAATGGCGGTTTGGCAACGACGAATGCCCGGCCGGATTAAGGCGAGCCCCAAGCTCCTTCCTAAAACGTTTCATTACCGTCCCACAGGTGCTTGAAAAACGCGACTTTTCCTGAGATTTCAAGCGTAAGGCGGCTGGTTTTGATACTGACCCATTTTGCGGATTCCGCAGGCCGCTTTGAGCGACGGGCCATGATTGGGACGGCAGAGGCGGCCTGCGGAATCCGCAAAACGCCGCCAACAGGAAATTACCGCCCCGGTCGGTTATATTTAATTCCTTTTGTACCTGGTCTCATCGGCCTCCATTTTTCATGCCTGAAGCCGTCACCCAACTTGCAAGCCCGCCGCCCCCCGTCTGGCGCAACGCCTTGACCAAGGCCGGCGTGCTGCTGGTGCTGGCGGCGGTTTGCCTGGCCGTCGTCTACGCCACCCCGTTGCGCACCCATCTGAATCAGGTGGAGGAGATGCGGGCCTGGATCCACAGCTTCGGCCCATGGGGTCCCCTGACGCTGACGGCATTGATTGCCGGGCTGGTGGCCATCGGCATGCCGCGCCTGATCCTCTGCGGCGTCGCCGGATTCGTGTTCGGTTTCTGGACCGGCCTGACCACGGTCACCCTGGGCACCCTGGCCGGCTATTATCTCACCTTTATCGTCACGCGCTGGGGCGGCCGTGACCTGACCCTGGACCACTGGGCCGTGTGCCGGCGCTTCTGCCGCCTGTTTGAGCGGGGCGGGATCGAGTCGGTGCTGCTGCTGCGCTTGCTGCCGATCAACGGCTTCGTCGTCAATTTGGGGCTGGCCGTGACCACAGTCCGGCACCGGGACTTTTTCATGGGCACCCTTATCGGCAGCCTGCCAGAGGCGGTGCCGATGGTCTTGGTGGGAGCGGGGTTGCTGCACCCGAGCGCCGGCAAAACCGCCGGCATGCTGCTGCTGGCCATCGCCCTGGTGGTGGTGGCGGGGATCGGCGTTCGTCTTTACACCCGCCTGTTCCGCGAGGAGGTGGCGGCCGAAGCCTGCCCCACCGCCGCCCCCCCCGACAACTAAACCTAAGGAAAATCATGAGCACGCTCCCTTTAAAATTTGGCGTCGTCGGCTGTGGCCGCGTCAGCAAAAACCATCTTCAGGCCCTCACCTCCGGCCGCATCCCGTCCCAATTGGTGGCGGTGACGGACGTGGACGTCGCCAAGGCCAAAGCCAAGGGCACTGAGTACAAGGTTCCCTATTACACCGACTACCATGAAATGATGCGGCAGCATCCGGAAATCGACGTGATCAACATCATGACGCCCACCGGCTATCACGCCCGGCACGTCATCGACCTGGCCCGTTATGGCAAGCATATCATTGTCGAAAAGCCGATGGCGCTGCGGGTCGAGGACTGCGACGCCATGATGGCGGCCTGCCAACAATACGGCGGCCGCCTGTT
Source organism: uncultured Lentisphaerota bacterium (assembly GCA_903896595.1). Classification (GTDB taxonomy): domain Bacteria; phylum Verrucomicrobiota; class Lentisphaeria; order Oligosphaerales; family CAITYL01; genus CAITYL01. The sequence continues at coordinate 9,199 of CAITYL010000164.1, read as the reverse complement.
CGTGGTCAAACAAAACCGTTTCAACCGCGCCGTGGTGGCGGCCCGGCAGGCCTTTGAGGACGGCCGCTTCGGCAAGATGGTCATGGGCACGGTGCGCGTGCGCTGGCGGCGGACCCAGGAGTATTACGAGTCGGACAACTGGCATGGCACCTGGGAATTGGACGGCGGCGTCATGTCGCAGCAGGCCAGCCATCACCTGGATCTCCTGCAATGGTTCATGGGCCCCATTGAGAGCATGCAGTGCATCAGCGCCACCCGGCTGATGGACATCGAGGTGGAAGACACCGCGGTGGCCACCTTCCGCTTCACCTCCGGCGCCCTCGGCGCCTACGAGGCCACCGTGGCGGCCCGCCCCGAGGATTTGGAAGGCAGCCTGAGCCTGCTGGGCGAGAACGGCAGCGTCATCATCGGCGGCCATGCCGTCAACAAGCTCCAGTATTGGAAATTCAAGGATGCCCTCCCCGAGGACGAGGAGATCCAGCGCGAATTCTCCCAAGACGTGCCCAACGTCTACGGCCACGGCCACACGCCCTATATCGGACACGTGATTGAGGCAATCACCACGGGCACCCCCGGCCTGGTCGAAGGCCCCGAAGGCCGCAAGGACATCGCCATCCTGACCGCCCTCTACGAATCGGCGGCTTCCAACGGCGCCTACGTGCCCCCCGGCACACCGATCATCAACAGCCGCCTGGGCAAACCCGGCGCGGCGTAAGGCGTAAGACTTGGGAACCCCCTTTTGAGGAAAGGCGGTTCCCAAACCCTCCGTCAAACCTTTTTGGCCGCCGCCGGGATCCACACCCTGTGGCCGCAAGGCGCCGGCGCCTACGACGCCATCAAGCAGGTCGCAAAGCTGGGACTGACGCTGACGCTCTTCCTGATCGGCGCCGGCCTGTCACGAGACGCCCTCCGGACGGTCGGCCTGCGCCCCATGCTGCAAGGGGTCCTGCTGTGGATCGCGGTGTCGGTCACCAGCCTCGTGGCCGTGCAATACGCTTTTCCGTAGACGAAGTCCACCCGTTTGTTACTTACGAATTATGGTTGGGGCGCCACGACTTGTGGAACAACACCCCGAGGACAACCATCAGACACCCCAGGACCAGTACATCGAAGACGGGCCAGCCCCGCCGCGAAAAGGCGGCGGGTAAAAGCGGAATCTCGCTTTCCCCAAGGGACAGGACGGGCACCCCGGCGCCCCCCCGGTTCGTCGCGGCCACTGCCGTCAAGATGCCGCGCTTCTCCTCCATGGCCAAGCGATAGCTTGGGGCGTCCACCGGCGGCTTGGCCATGGCGTCACGGACCTCCTGGCGCCGCCGTTCCGCGGCCGCCTCTTCAGCAGTCGGATCGTACTTGACCTGCGCCATGTCCCGCTGGAACTCAACCTGCTGGCCCAGATAGGGAGCTCCGCCGTCCGGCAAAAGCGCGGCCGCCCGCGGCGCGAGCAGGAATGCGCCACTAATCAAAAATGGGAAAAACGGGAGCCACTTCACGGCCGGACCTCACGCCAATACAGGGACAATGGGCGCACCAGGGAACGCGGCAGATAAATGTCAATGTCCATTCCGTCGGGACTCTCGCTGCCGAGCCGGATGTCCCAGTTGATCTTGAAGGCACCGGAAAAGTTGATGCCCTCGTCGCGGCTGATGATGGCGCCATTGACGACAATGGAACCAGTGCTACCCCCGCATAAATGATTGGTGTACAGGACACCGTCGATCCGGGTGATGGTGCTCGGGCTGACCGCCTTGAACGCCTGGTCATTGCTGGAATCACAATATTTGCGGTCTGCCTGTTTGCCAGAGGTGTTGATCTTCTTGCCGCCATCGAGGACTGTGTAATTGCCGTCGAAACGACACCCGTTGCTCGCGTTGCCGTCAGTGTCATAGCCAATATCCGAGTCCGTCGGATCCGTATCGTACGGCTTCACGAACGGGGGTTTGAAGTAGGTGGAGTTATAGACCGCCGAGGTGGTGTAGTCGCCGAGGATGATATTGCCTTTGGCCGCCAGCCCCAGCATGTCCTTTGCGGTGTTGGTTTTGACCGTGCCCTCCGGATCGTTGTCCGGCTTCACCCAGGAGGGGGCATTTTTGTAGGAGACATTACCCGCGATGTGAACGTTTCGCTTGGCGTAAATGGTGCCTTGTCCGGTCACCACCCCTTTGATCACCACGTCACCACGAACCACCACGGGGCCGCTGATAGTGATCGGCTTGGATGAGGTGCCATTAAGCACCACCATGCCGTCATCCGCCGTGCCGGTCACCCCGTCCGGTCCGGCGCCGTCATAGATGTTGTCCACCACCACCGTATTGCCGACCTTGATCTGCCCGTTCATCTCAGTGGCCAAATACTCGTAGTCGTCAAGGGCGGCGATATAGGGCATGTCGAGCACCGTATGTTTTTCCCGTTCGACCACGGTTCCCGAATAGCCCATCTTCCAATTGCCGGCCCAAGTGGTTGACGGCGGATCCGTGGGCCGGGCGGAAGTGCCGGAGGACGAACGGTACGAGCTCAAGGAATCGCTCCGCCATCCAGAACCGTAGACATCCCCGATGGTGGCCAAAACCGGGTTGGCGGCGGCGGTGACATCGCCATTTACCGTGGGAGTGCTTTTGGTCTCGACATTGCCGTTAGCTCGAACGTTACCGTTGATGGTGATGCTCGAACCATAAAGCCAGCCAAAATTATTGATGAAATAGGCGTAGTCAAAGACATCTGAGGGCGCCAGACGGTAACGCACCAATTCATAGACGGTCCGGGTGGTGCCATCGGACGCGGTCGCCTGAGCCTTGAGCCCCACGGTGCGCACGCCGCGACCAGTTTTCTGCACATTATCAATGGTCACGGTGACCACGTACCCGTCCCCGGCATCCGCGGCATTGGGAGCCTGGTAGGCGGACGAACTGCCCAGGGAGTGGGCGGACCAAGTGTCGAACCACGCGAACTTGGACGCCAGGTTGGCGGCGGGCGGCGCGGTGTAATAAGTGCGGAATTTACTGTAGATGTCATACTTTGCCTTGCCCATCACCGACTGGGCCTTGAACAGGGTGGCGTCGTGGGAACGCCAGCCCTGCATCGACTTCAGCGCCGTCTGCCCCGAGAGCAGCATGGCCCCCACCAGCAGCATCAGCACCGAGGCCAAGATCAGCACGGAGAACAGAATGACACCACGTTGATTGGCCGCCGGGTTAATCATTGGAGAGATAGGTCTGAAGGATGAGCGGATAGTTGACGGTTTTTCCCTTGGCCCCCTTGAAGCGCAGGCCGACTTCGGTGGTCACCACCCGGTTCGACACCGTAAAGGTCAAGTTCCCCACCTCTGAAACATGCCGGCTTAGGGGCACCGGCTTCCCGTCGCCGGGCGTTGATTGGAAGACCAAGCCCTGCCCAGGGTTAAAACGCAGGGCGCAGTTCAAATCGTCATTGTACTTGTCCGTGGTGGGCGGGAACGCCATGTCCATCCGATAATCCAAGCGGTCGGTCTTGGCGCTCTGTTCATGGCTCGTCTGCAGTGAACTCAGCGTCGCCGCCCGCAAGCCGGCATCATCATCGACCCCGCACAGAATGCGCTCCCGAATGAGCTTTCCCTGGGTGGCCAGCGTCCACCAGGCGAGATTGTTGTGCCACACCTGGAACGGAAACAAGTAGAGGTCGAGCAGCACCACAACCACCAGCAACATGACGACAGTCGTCACCAGCAGTTCGACCAAGGTGTAACGGCGGCATTGGCGTTGGCGGTTAACGGTCATCATAGCGGCTCACTGAAAAAGTTTCGAAGGCGGGCTTGCTTTTTTCCACCCAGTCGACCCGCACCGTCAGGTCAACATGGTCGCTGTAGGAGGTCATGGCCGTCCGGATCGTCCCCCCCATCCCGTTGAGCACATGGGCCGCGGGAACCGCCTCCGTCTTGACGGCCGGCGCGATCAGCAGGTCACTGTATTCGTTCCGGTAGGCAATCCAGCACCGGTCCACCGCCAGCGATTGCGCCTCCAGATGATTCCGGGCACAAAAAATCATCCAAGTGGACATGCTGACCGTGCCATAGATGCCAGCGGCTAGCAACGCCAGCAGCATGGACGCCACCAGCAATTCCACCAGGGTGAACGGATGCCGGACCGGCCGCTTGCTTCGAGTGTGGGAACTTGCCTTCATAAGCCTCAGCAAAAAATGCTCCTGGTGGCGAATTGTTTCGGATGCCAGGTTTCAGATGTCAGGACACAACGCCGGTGCCGAAACCTGCCTCCCCGGGTTCTGACGGCACGATATGGCAGGAACCTCCCGTTCCAGCAACACTTTAATCTACCCCCAAACCGCACTAAAGGCTATTACGGCGCCGGGGGCTTGGCCAGCAGCCGGGCGCCGCCCAGGTCGCCGAGGCTGGCGCCCTTGAGGTCGGTCCACAGGGTGCCCGGGCCGGCGTGCAGGATGTTCACCCGCAGGTCAGGGCTGAGCCCCTCGGCAAACCCGAGGGCGGTATAGGCGGCCGGGTCGCCGAACGCCTTGACCTTGACTTGGAAACCACGGGCGCGCTCGCCCTCGACCATGGCGTAGGCCTGGCTCTTGGCTTCGCCCAGGGTGCGGGTGATGGCGGCGCGCTCGGCGGCGGTCTGCTTTGCCGTCTCGGCGGCAACCTGCCCGGCCGTGGCATGGATGGTCGCCACCCGCTTCTCGGTTTCGGCCGCGATTTCAGCCACCAGTTTTTCCGTGCCCTGCTGCACCTCCTGGCGCTTTTGCTCGATCATCCCCTCCTGGGTGTTGAGTTCAGACTTCGCCTGCGCCGTCACCTGCTGCGCCTTGTTGGTCAGATCCTGTTCAACCGCCAGGCTGGCGGCCTGGATCGGCGCCAAAATCTGCTGCGGCACCTCGACGTGACGGATGATCGAATTGTGGACCCGGATGTGCTTTTCCTTCAAGACCTTGCCCAAGGCGGTCTGAAGATCATTCTGGAATTTCTCACGCCCCTCGCCAAGAATGAAATCCTGGGCGCCGTAGGACGAGCCCTTGAGGCGCGACACGGACAGCACCTGCGGCATGATGATCTTGTCCACCACCGCCGGCAGGTCGCCGTACAGCAGATAGACCAGGGCCACCTTGTCCGGCTCCAGCTCGAACTCGACGGTCATGTCGAGGCGCACCTCGAAACCGTCCCGCGAGGGAAACTCGACAAACTGCGACAGGCTGAAGGTGGCGATGGCGTCGTTGCGCACAAACGCCTGCGGCTTGCCCGCCGCCTGCGGCGCCGCGTTCACCGCCTCCTTGCGGCGCAACGACTTGTCCGCGACGGCGCCGCGCGAGAATGAACTGGCGGCGGGCGCCGCGGCTTCCGCCTGGTCCTTCTGCTCGTTGATGTAATCCATGCGCTGCTGCATCTGCTTGGCCAGCATATTATTCTGCAACTGCTCCATGGCCGCGTTCTGGCTCTCCACCTTGCCCTTGGTCAGCACCTGGCCGCCGTCGCGCCCGGTGAGCGACACCTGGTTGAGCCCGATCTCCAGAATGTCCACCTTGTAGGCATTCGGATTGATGTAGTAGAGGCCCGGTTGCAGAACGTCGGCAAAGACGCCCTTCTGGCCCGGCTTGGCGAAACTGCCCGCGGCCGCCTGCTCGCCGTACAGGGAGGTGACCACCCCGACATAGCCGATGGGAATGCTGACCGCGTCCTGCATGTCCACCTGATACCCCAGGGGGTTGAGCCGGTAGACGCCGGGGCCGAGCACGTTTTTCCAAATGCCTTTCTGGCCGGGCCGGGCCAAAAATTCGCCGGGCGGCAGATCCTCGCCAATCTTGGACGTGACCACCCCCACCTTGCCGGGCGGAATGTGCTGCGCCGGCACAATCTTCCATTCATAAACGATGGGATTGAGGAAATGCCGGCCTTCGGTCAGCGTCTCCTCCTGAACGCCCTGCTGCCCTTCTTTGGCCAGAATCTGGCCAGGGGGCAGTTCAGTGCCGTTCTTGGCGGTGATGACGGCCATGCCGCCGGGCGGCACATAGAACCGGCAGAACCCCCACATCCAGAATCCCCACGCGGCCGCCACGACGGCCACCAGAAACAGGACCATTCCCACAAGACTCTTGGTTGGCAGGGTGGTGCTCATGGCGCCACCTCCTTTCCAGCAGGTGAAACCGGTTTGGCGGCGGACGTCGCGGGCAGCAGCGGCGCCCCGAGCCCGCCGGGCGTGTCGTCGGTCAGAATGCTTTGCAGGCGCGGAGCCAGGCGGCTGTAGAACATGTAGCGGGCAAACTCGCCGCCACCGCCGAACGCCTGGGCCTTGTCGGCCAGAACGGCCGCCTCGGCGGTGTTGGTCTTGATGATGACGTCCTGCTCGGCCCGCGCCCCCAGGAGCAAGGACTGCGCCTGGGCCTTGGCGGTCTGGCTGTCGATCCGCGCCACCTCCAGTTCGCGGGTGGCATTGAGCAGCAGCACTTCCTTGTTTTGGTTGGCCTTGATCTCGGCCCGCAACCGCAAGGTGTCGGCTTCGACTTTGCGCTGGCTCTGTTCCGCCAGCATCTGCTGCCGCGTCAACTCGGCCTTGGACTTGGCTTGGTCGGTCTGCTGCGCGTATTTGCGCGCGTCCTGGGCCGCCAGCTCGCGGTCGCGGATGACCTGCGCCACCTCCTGCGGCGGAATGATGTTGCGAATCAGCACCGAATTGACCGCGACCCCCCACTCGTCGCAATTGGACTTCAAGTGCTTGTCCAGATTGTTCTGGAATTCCTGGCGCGTTTCGCCGACAATGAACTCCTTGGCCTTCTTCTTGCTCCCCTCAATCCGGGTGAAACCGCGGGCGCGGGGCAGAATGATCTTGCGGATGATGTCCTCCATGTCGCCCACCTTGTGGGTGAGCAGCGCCACCTTGTCCCGGCGGATATTGAATTCAATGGTGCCCTCGATCACCACCGTGAAGCCGTCCTCCGTCAGGAACGAGATGGCGTCGTTGCCGCTCATCTCGAAGCGCTGGCTCTGCAAGTTCACTTCCACCACGGACACCCGGTAGGGATTGAGGTAATAGGTGCCGGGATCGAGCACCACGCCACCTACCCCCTTTAGGCCGGCCGCGACCAGATACTGGTTGCGGGCGGCGACCGGAATCGCCCCGTCAAGCACGTCCGCCCCGTCCAAATTCGTGACGACGCCGACCGCGCCGGGCTTGATGTGAATGGCGTCTACCTGCTGCACGTCATAAGCGTACGGATTGATGCGATACTTGCCTGGGCTGAGCACGTCAGGGAGAAACCCCTTCTGATCGTCGCCCTTGGCCAAAATCTCGCCGGGCGGCAACGTCTTGCCGTACAAACGCGACTTCACCCCGAGCTTGCCGGCCGGAATGTCCGTGATCGGACGGATCTGCCAGGTCCAGACATAGGGATTGCGGAAATAGCGCCCCTCGGGCAGCACCTCCAACTGGATGCCCTTCTGCCCCGGCTTGGTGGCCAGAATCTCGCCGGCCGGCAGGTTGTCCCCGGTCTTGCGGATCAGCACGGCAAACTCGCCGTTCCCCGGCTCGATCCGCCACCAGTACCACCACCAAATGGGGCCGATCACCAGGGCGGCCATCAGCAAAAAGCCAAAAATGCCGCCGCCCACCACCCATGTTCGCACCGGGTCATGAGCCTTGCCGGACGCCCCTTGACCCGTGCGCGGCGGGTCCCCTGGGGAACGCGTGAATTCCAACGCCATGTTTTGACCCTTTCCCTAACCACATCCAACGTCGCAACGCCACCGTGCCGCCGACCAGGCCGGCAACCCTACTGACATGGAATATACCCCACCCCGCCACGTCCCGCCCACCCCTTGTTCAAACCGGAAGGCGCATGTCTATTCCGTAGGGCCATCGCCGTTGATTAGACTGAAAATCGTGGTCGTGGTCGAATCGACTACGGTGGACGACAACGACAACGAAAACGAGCACCCGAATCGAGAATGTAACAAAGTAGAATTAGTGAACATGCAAGAGGGTTACCGGTCCCCCCTCCTCGCAATTGCCATATTATTTGATCTTCATCAAGGCGATGGCAACGACGACCCCAAAGAAGAGCAACCAGGAGACGCCAAGAAACGCCGAGCACATCCGCTGGCCGGCGCCTGTACGGTTCCGCCAGTTGTTGGGCCGCGCGCTCCTAGGGTATGCCTCGACTGTTGCGCATGTCCAGTCCTTTGAAGATTCCTTTCAAACGGCAGGTCTTGCGCGGCGTCTCGACAGACGCATCCGCAAAACGCAACAACCAGTATGATGCCAAGGCACTTCATTGATTCCTCACACCGCGCTGGGACGTAACTTTACCGGGCGGCGGGGGGAAAGGCAAGCCTCTGGCGTGAAACGGGCGATTAAAGGGAACGCGTTCCAACTCCATATGTCCCTTCAGGGCGCAAGCCATCTTATTTCCCCATCCCAGGGCGATGCCCCATCGGCGTCAAAACAAAGACAGTCCACCGGTTCCGGCCGCGGCCGGAACCTTTTGAGTGGCGGTGGCTCGACCCCGCTTTCATACTGCCTTTTTTACACATAACCAGTTTAAATACAGTATGAAAGCGCCGTCAAGCCGGCGACACTCTAAAGCGTCAGCCCGGTTCCCGGCTGACGCGATTTTGGGGAACACCCTTTTTCAAACGGGTGGCCCCAATAACCGTGTGACGCACCCCGGCGGCCACTTGATTTGATAAAGATGGTCACTTGGCTAAATTGCCAAGTATGAAACCATCACCCAAGACCCGCGGACGAACGGACGCCGGCCCGACCCCAACCCCGGCGGCGGCGCGGGCCCGCTACGCCGCCCGCGCCACCGTGCTCAAGGCGCTCGCCCACCCGGTGCGCCTGATGTTCGTCGACCACCTGGCCGCCGGCGAACGCTGCGTCTGCGAACTCCGCAACCTGGCGGGGCTCGACCTCTCCACCGTCTCCAAGCATCTGACGGTGCTGAAAAACGCCGGCCTGATCCAGGACGAAAAGCGCGGTCAATGGGTCTACTACCGCCTCTGCTGCCCCTGCCTAGGCAATTTCTTCACCTGCATCGAAAACATTCTCAAACGCCAAGCCACCACCAAACTCAAGGGACTCGCGAGTAAATAACCATTACATCGGTTGGGAACCCCCTTTTGAGGAAAGGCGGTTCCCAAACCCTCCGTCAAACCTTTTTGTTATCTTAACGCGGAGGGCGCTTTCGCCACAAGTCATTCTGGCAAACCACCGCGTCGGAG
>CAITYL010000163.1 GCA_903896595.1 uncultured Lentisphaerota bacterium | reverse complement strand
TCGATGGCTATCGACGGCTATCGAGAACCGGAGACGGCTCTGCCCCCTCTCTCGACCCCTGAATAATCCTAACGACAGGAGAATGATCAATGCGACAGGTTTGGATCGGCACACTAGCGCTGCTGACAGGGGTTTCCGTGTCGGCGGGGGTTGCCTTCAAGGGGCCGGGGAATGCCACCGTGTTTCCCGTCGCCGATCCGGTCAAGCAGGTGACGCTGTCCAACCTTAGTGGCGCGGCCGAGTGGACGGTATCTGACTTTTGGCAGCACCCGGTGGCCAAGGGCGTGCTGAAGAGCGGCGAGAACACCCTTTCCCTGCCGTTGACGGAGCCGGGGTATTACCGGTTGGTGGTCCGTTGCGGCCAGGAAACGACGGAAGTCGGGGTCGCGGTGGTGGCGCCGCCGCCGGCGTTGCGCAAGGACTCGCCGTTTGGCGTCAACACGCATTTCGCCCAGGGCTGGGAGACCTCGCTCATCCCGCTGATCCGCGCCGCCGGGTTCAGTTGGATCCGCGACGGTTTGGAATGGCAGTCCGTCGAGCCGCGCAAGGGTGAGTTCGACTTCAGTTTCGAGGTCGCGCGGCGGGTGCTGAAGGCGTCCGAGGAACTGAACATGGTGTACGGCCTCGCCTATGGCAACCAGTACTATGACCAGCGTTCCGCCCCGGTGACTCCGGAAGGCATCGCGGGCTGGAAAGGGTATGTCGCCGCCACCATGGCCGCCCATCCCAAAGTCACTACCTACGAAACCTGGAACGAGTACAATTGTGGTTTCAATATGTTTGGCAAGGTCCGGCCCACCCCGGAAAACTACATGCTGTTGCTGAAGGCCACCCACGAAAAGGTGCGGCGGAACCGCTCGGGGTACGAACTGGTGGGATGCTCGGCCACCACGCTGCCGTTCGAATGGCTGGAACAGGTCTTTGCCTTGGGCGGCCTGGACTATATGGACGTGGTTTCGGTCCATCCCTACCGCTGGGGCGAGTGGCAGAAGCCGCCGGAAACGCTCTATCCCGACCTGCTGCGCCTGCGCCAGTTGGTCGACAAGTACGCCAAGGGGCGGCGGATTCCCATTTACGCCACGGAACTGGGCTGGCCGGTGGACTGGAAGTACCGGATCTCCGACGCCAAGCAGGCGGCGTACATCGTGCGGACCTTTGCCAACCTGCAACGCGCCGGAGTGGCCCGGACCCTGTGGTACTGCTTCATGAAACCGCCCCAGGATCCCGAATTATTCGCCATTGGCGACCTGGTCCCGGACTGGAATTATGCGCCGCGCCCCGGCTATGCCGCGATCGCCACCATGACCCGGGAAGTCGCGGAGGCGCAGTATGTGGGGGATAAGAACGTTCCGGCGCCCGCGCTCTGCATGAAATTCCGGAAAGGGAACAAGTCCGTTTATATGCTGTGGAATCCCGACGTCACTCCGGTCACGCTGGCGGTGGGGACCAGCGGCCCTCTGCCGTTGATCGACATCATGGGCGGCCGGCACCTGCTGACCCCGGTCGGGGGCAAGGTGCAGTTGATGCTGGCGCAGTTCCCGGTCTACCTGGAGGGGGAGATTGGCGACGTCACCCTCTCAAACACCATCACCGCTTCTCCGGCGGCGATGGAGACCGCCGTCAATACGCCATTCCAGTTTCGGCTTGCCGGCGACGCGGCGTTCGCGCTGGCCACCGACGGCAAGGAATTCCGTCCTGGCCAAACCGTCTCGCTGGAAGAAAACGACCGCATCGGCACTCGCAACGCCATTGGCGCCATCCGGCACGGCGGCGTTGACTGCGGCTTTTTCTGCTTCAGTTATGATGTGCTGACCCAGTTGAGCCTGGCCCATATCCAATTGCAGCCGGAGCAGCGGATCCGGGTGGATATCAACAATATTCTGCCGGCACAGCCCCAAAAACTGACCGGTTTTTCTGGCGAATTCGACGGGGTCAAGCTTACGCCGCCGCCCTTGGAGACGCTGGCCGCCGCCCCGGTCACGTCCCTGTTTCTGCCGTTCTCCAAACCGGTCGGGCCCTATGATCTGAAGCCGGTCGCGATGCAGTTTGATTTTTCGTCACACCCGGCGCTGAAGTTTGCGGGCATGCTCGGCAACAACCCCTGCTTCTTCCGCAACGACATCACGGTCGACGGGAACGTGGGTGAATGGCGCAACCAACCGTGCATCAACCTGCGCACCCAAGGTAAATATGTGGTCGCGTCTGGAAGCCAGGATGCCGGTCCGGAAAAATTCAACGGCAAGGTCTGGGTGGCGTGGGATGAAAAGCGTTTTTATCTGGCGGCGGAGGTGGTCGATGTCACCCACAAGCAGGTTTTTCCGGTGTGGGACGGCGACAGCATTCAGCTCGGCATCGGTAAGGTGTTTCCGGCCGACACGGACACCTCCATTGAGGTGGAACTCGCCTTTTCGGCCGCCAATGGCGACTCGTGGGTGTTTCCGGGGCGCGGGCCGCTGGGGTTTGATGGCGGGGCCATCCGGCAGTATTCCGAACCCAAAATGAAGCACCAGGGCAACGTCTCCACCTATGAAGTGGCGATTCCTTGGGATAAGATTCGTTTTGTCAGCCCCCGTGACGGTTCGTTTCGCTTCTCCATCCTGGTCAACAACAACAACGGCGAGGGCCGGCTGGGCTGGCTGGAGTGGGGGGCGGGGATCGGCTCCGACAAGAATCCCGAATTATACCAGGTGATGACCTTCGTCAAACCCGCCGGCGCAAAATAGAACCACTGTAATAACCGGGAGCCGCCCGTCCCGGGCGGACGAACCCGTCATTGTCGGAGACGCGCATCTTAGGTTTGGCGTCCGGTGGCCCCACAAAAGGGCGGAACTGGGGTGACGCCGTCGCTGTCCGCCCGAGGACGGGCGGCTCCCGGTCTTGAAATGACGCCGATATTAAAGAGCGGCAAAGGAATTGCCGCACTCCAAGAAGTTTTTCTCCGTTCTCTCTGGATTTCTCCTGTTTGAATTCTTTTTTTTGGGCGGTTCCTCTGCGCTTTGGCGTTATACTATTTGCCAGGCTTGGGCAAGGGGTAATGACGGAACGCGAGGATGGGCGGCATGAGCTACGGACGGTGGTTGGGGAGTGTGGTCACGGGCATGGTCCTGACGGTGGGCGTCGGGGTGGAAGCGGCTGGCCCCGCGGCCGGACCGGCCTTGGCGTCGGCCGTGAGCGGGACGCCGTCGTCCGGTGGCTGGGCGGTGGTGGCGGACCGTCTGCGCGCCGGTGCCCGGGAAGCGGCCTGGCGGCATGACGCGGTGACGGAAGCGCCGACCGCGCCCCAGCTCGGCCAGTGCTTGGACCTGAACCGTGGGTTTTGGCTGGGGCGCTTGCGCAAGGACGGTTTCTTCGAGCCCGTCACCGATCTGCGGCGACGCCCCGGCGCGGACGCTTCGGAAGCGCCGGAGGCCCGGAGTCAGGCAGCGGCGTTGTGGGCACTGGCCAGTTTGTGCCGGGAACGGCCCACGCTTGAAGCGCGCCAGGGATTGATGCTGGGCTTGGACGCCTTTGCCCGGCACACCCGCGAGTTTCCCGTGCGCGCCTCCGCGCCCTTGCTGCCCGATGACCCGGAGATTTATACCGCCACCGTGGCCGGCCTGGCGCTGAGCATGTTGGAAATGACCGCCGGGCGTGAGCGTGACCTGACCCCCGATGGGCTGCGGCAGATTGAGTTGTGGCTCAAAAACCACCTGACCTGGCTCGCGGCCATGGAAATCGGCGAGGGCGGCTGGGCGGTGAAATATGTGATGCTGGACAATTCCCGTGACACCACGCCCGAGCCGGCCACTGACGGCCTTTGTTTCCTGGCGGCGGTGCGCGCGGCGCGGTGGTTTGGCCGCCCCGAGGAATTGGCGCGCCTGACGGACCACGGGCGGCTGTTGGCCCGGCGTTATACCGGCGACGGCTGGCAGAATCTTCGCGACCCGGCCGCGACCCGCGCTTTCCTGGTGTTTGGCGCCGCGGCCTATCGTGAATTGGCCCAGGCCGGGGGACCCGACGCGGACGTGTTTCGCGCCCTGGCGGTGGGTGCCGCTTGGTGGTTGGTCTTGGACCAGGGGGCGGCCCGCCGTGAACGGGGCCTGCCGCAGGCGGCCCTGATCCTGGTCACCGGAGCGCGGGCGGCTGCGGAGGCGGGGGATCCGGCCGCCGCCGCGCGGTTGAACGCCTTGGCCGATCCGTTGCTGCGCCGGTTGATGACGTGGCAGGTGGGTGGCCCCTTGACCATGGAAAATCCGTATCTGCGTCGTTTTGGCAAGCTTCCCCCGCGGACCTCCGGCGGGTTTATGACCGGTGATGATACCGGCCTGCTTCGCATTGGGGACCAGTTGGTTCCCGTTCAGGCCTTGTTGGCCGCGGTGCGGGCCGCGCCGCTTCCAGCCAATCCGTAATCGTTAAGAACCTAGGATTGAGGTGCTTTCAAAAGTAACGGGGGTTTCCCATCACCGGGAGCCGCCCGTCCTCGGGCGGACGAATCCGTCATCGTCGGAGACGCGTATCATTAAGTCTTTGTACGAATGAAAGCAGTTGCAAGATGCGCAGGATTTTAGAATATCTCACACGAAGGCACGAGGGATTGAAGGGTGTTGAAAAGATATGGCGCATAGATGCGGTTTTCGAAAGTGCTAAACTTTTCTAATTTCTTCGTGATTTCGTGTCTTCGTGTGAGATCTTGGTGTTGGTTCCGGCTGTGCTGGGTTGGGTTTGGCGGACGTGTGTTTCTATTTAAAAAAGGGCGGAACGGGTGTGACGCCGTCGCTGTCCGCCCGAGGACGGGCGGCTCCCAGTCGTGAAATAACGCCGAGATTAAAAAGCGGCAAAGGAATTGCCGCACTCCAAGAACGGTGCCATTTTGATCGGGGCTTTTAGGCTCAGCCGTTGGGTGCGCCACCGCTGGTCATGGCGGGCAGGTCGATGGTGAAGACCGTCCCTTTGCCCGGGTCGCTCTCGACCCGGATGACGCCGCCGTGGCGACGGACAATGCCGTAGACGGCCGGCAACCCCAAGCCGGCGCCCGGTCGGCGGGTGGAAAAGAACGGGTCGAATAAATGGCTGAGATGTTGGCGGTCCATGCCGAGTCCGGTGTCGGAGACGATGAGGCGGGCCAGGAAGGCGCCGGCCGTGATGGTGATGGTGGAGGTATCGGAGGCGGTTTCCTGGAGCACGGGGGGTGAATCGACATGCGCCGTGGTGGCGGTGGCGGCTTCCGTGCGGATAGTCAAGGTGCCGCTGTCTGGCATGGCCCGGCGGGCGTTGGTGGCCAGTTCGATGAAAATCTGGGTCATCTTGTCCGGGTCCGCCATGATCAGGGGTAGATCGGCGGCCAGATCCAGCCGTAAGTGGATATTTTCACCGATCAACGGTCGGAGCACGTTGGTCTTGTCACGAAGGAGCTGGTTGAGATCCAGGGCGCGGCGTTGCAACGGTTGCTTGTGGCTGAAATCGGTCAATTGACGCACCAGGCCGGCGGCGCGTTCGGTCTCTTCCAAAATAATCCGGATGTCGTCCCGTGCTTCGCCGTCCAATTGAGGGTGACGCCGAAGCAGTTCGGCATAGCCGCTGATCGAGGTCAGAATGTTATTGAACTCATGGGCCAGGCCGCCGGCCAGGGTGCCCAGTGCATCCAGCTTTTGGGCTTCAATCAGCCGTTCTTCGGCGCGCCGGCGGTCGGTCACGTCGGTGAAGAAGGCGGCGACTTGGCCGGGGCGCGGTGAATAGGCATACACTTCAAAGCTGCGCCTGAACGCTTCCGAGTAACGCTCGAAGTGCAGCGGTTTTTGGGTCCGCACCACCTGCCCGTAGGTTTGGATCCACGACTCTTCGGTGGCCGGCATGATTTGGCGCATGGTCTTGGCCAGCACCTCGTCGCGCTTTAAGCCGGTCAGCCGTTCAAAAGCGGGGTTGGCGTCCAGGAAACGGTAGTCGGCCGGCTGGCCGTTGGCGTCGCGGACGACTTCATGGAGGGCATACGCGGCCAGCATATTGTCGAACATGCTGTGATAGTTGCCTTCGACCTCTTGCAACCGGTCTTGGGCGGCCGTGAGTTTTTGGCGCCAGCGCCGTCGGCCGTCTCTGACCAACACCGTGCATGCCACCCCCATGCTGGCCAGCGATATAAAAATGAGCAACAAGTCAGTCTTTTCCCCCTGCATCAAAATCGCGGGGATGATTGCGCCGAGGATAAGTACGCCGACGATGATCCAAGTTTGCCGGATGGATGGCATGGCCGAAAACGTACACCCATTGCCGCCGTCCGCCAGCGCACTCCCGCTTAAAGCCTGCGGAAAATCAGGGTTGGCCGCAAGTCGGGGGGCAGGTTTGGACGAGTGGCCTGATCTTCCGGGGTGATGCCGGTCAGCATCAGGGCGGTGGCGAACTGCATGCCGTTGCCGCCGCGGATGTCGCTGCGCAAGGCATCGCCCACCATCAGCACCCGTTCCGGCGCCGGGGGGCGGGGCAGTCCGTACAACTCTGTGAGCCGCCCCAGGGCGCGCTGGAAGATGGCGGCATTGGGTTTGCCCAAAAAATGGGGCGCCAGCGGGATGCCATATTCGGCCAGCACCAATTGCAGAAAGCGCGCCTTGCCGCCGGCGCCGATGTGGATCTCGCCATGTTTGCCCGGCCAGTAGGTGTCCGGGTTGGGCACCACTAGGAAAGCCTCCGGCCGGCGGATGAAGAAGTTGATCACGGCATTGAAGGTGGATTCCCAGTCGTAGTTGGCTTCGCCGATAATGACGCCGGCGCAATTCACCAACTGCGGCAGGGAACGGACGGGACGCAGACCGGCGCGCTCGGCGTAGCAGGGGACACCCAAGTCGCCCATGATGAAAACGTTCTGGTCGTGCAGCCGCTGTTCAGCCACGAAGTCGATGATGGCGTCGGCGCAGGAGACGATTTCGTGCGGGGGCACGGTCAGTCCCGCCCGCGCCAGGAATCCGGTTTTTTCCGCCGTTGAATGGTTGCCGTCATTGGTCAGCAGGAGGAACGGCAGCCGGGCGGCGCGCAGCCAGGCGAGCAGCTCACCGGCGCCGGGCAGCGCCCCGCCGCCCCGCACCAGGGTGCCGTCAATGTCAAACAGCACGGCCTCGTAGCAGGTTGCGGCGGCCGCCAGATGCTCACGGAGGCCAAGGGGGCAAATGGGGGTGGGGTTGGACATGGTTTCGGTTGGCCGTGCGATGGGCGGCATCCAGCGCACGGCACGGAAAAATGTACCACGGACGGACGTGGCCGCAACCCTGTCGAGTCGGGTGTTCTGGGGTGGGCGGTTGTGGGGTTGGGCGGTTGAGGGGTTGAGGGGTTGAGG
>CAITYL010000162.1 GCA_903896595.1 uncultured Lentisphaerota bacterium | reverse complement strand
TCAAAAACGCCGGGGTCGGGGGCCGCGACAGGTAACAACGCGCAAGAAGGAACGATGCCGGCGGCCCCCAACCCCGGCGTTTTTGAAAGGGGATTCCAAAGGGACAGGTCCCTTTGGCAGGGGTCGCGGGGGCGGCGCCCCCGCTTGTCTGGCACTCCTCAAAGCCGTCACCGCGCGCGGTTGCGCCGGCGCGGGTTGGCAATACGTTTACGCAGCATGTTGGAAAGTCTTCACATCCGAAATCTGGCGGTGGTGGCGGCGCTGGACGTTGAGTTCGGCCCCGGCCTAAACGCCGTTACCGGCGAGACCGGCGCCGGCAAGTCTCTGATCTTGGGCGCGCTGCAATTGCTGCTGGGCGGGCGCGCCAGTCCCGCCATGATCCGCCGCGACGCCGCCCAGTGCGAGATCTCGGCGGTGCTGCGCCTGCCCGCCGCCCTGCCTGCGACCCCCGCCGTCCGCGCCCTCTTGGACGGCACCGGCATTGCCTGGGGTGGCGAGGACGACCTGCTGCTGCGCCGGGTGGTCACCCCCGCCGGCAGCCGGCATTATGTCAACGGCACGCCGGTGCCCCTGCAATTTCTGCGCGACCTGGGCGAGCAGTTGGTGGACATCCACGGCCCGCATGATCATCAGTCGCTCTTGCACCCGGCCTGCCAACTGTCGCTCCTGGACGGTTTTGCCGGCAATGCCGTCCGCTTGGACGCCTGCCGCGACCGGCATGCCGCCTGGCGCGCTGCCGCCGCCGCCCTGGCCGCCGCCGAAAGCGACCACCTGAACCCAGCCGAGGCCGAGTTTGCCCGTTTCCAGCTTGCCGAGATCGACAGCGCCGCGCTGGCGGCCGAGGAGGACGCCGACCTGGGCAGTCGTCACGCCCAGGCCGCCCATGCCCGGCGCCTGGCTGAGATCGCCGCCCAGGTCCGCGGCGGCCTGAACGAGGCTGACGGCGCCATCTGCGAACAACTCGGTGCCTATCAGCGTCTGCTCGACGAAATGGCAGGGCTGGACGCCGCCGGCGGCGCGGAGTTCGCCAGCCGGCTCGAGGAAGCCTTTCGCCTGCTGCAAGACCTGGCCGGCGACCTGGAACGCTACGCGGACCATCTGGAGCTGGACGACGCCGGCCTGGCCCGGCTGGAGGAACGGCTCGGCATCCTGCAAAAGCTCAAGCGCAAGTATGGTCCGACCCTGGAGGACGTGCTGGCGACCGCGGCCCGGCTGCGGGAAAAACTGGACACCGCCGAACGCCGCGAGGAACGGCTACAGGAGCTGCGCCAGGCCGTGGCCGCCGCCGCCAAACAGCACCTGACCGCCTGCCACGAGCTCGGCACCGCCCGGAAACCGGCCGCCGGCCGCCTGGCGGACGCCGTGACCGACAAGCTGCGCCGCCTCGGGTTCGCCCAAGCCTGTTTCGAGGTGCGCCTGACCGCCGCCGATCCCGGCCCCGCGGGCACGGATGCCGCCGAGTTCCTGTTTGCCCCCAATCCCGGCGAAAATCTGCTGCCCCTGCGCCAGATCGCCAGCAGCGGCGAAATGGCCCGCGTCATGCTCGCCATCAAGACCATCCTCAGTCATGCCGACCAGGTGCCGGTGCTGATCTTCGACGAGGTGGACGCCAATATCGGCGGCCGGGTCGCGGTGACGGTGGCCGCCGAACTGCGCGCCATCAGCGACCGCCACCAAGTCTTGTGCATCACCCATCTGCCCCAGATTGCCGCCGCCGCCGCCCGCCACTACCGGGTCAACAAGGAAATCGTGGACGGCCGTACCTGGGCCGGCATGACCGTCCTCACCCCGGCAGAACGCGAAGCGGAGCTCACCCGCATGCTCGGCGCCGAGGCGGGCTCGATGGCGGCCCAGGCCCACGCCCGCGAGTTGCTCGCCCATGGCGCGGCGCCGGCCGTCCCGGTCGCCCCCGCGCCATCGGCAAAACGAACCCGGAAGGCGCCCCCGCCGCAAGATAAGGACAACTTACTCTGAGTGAGGCGCTTTCAAGAGTAACGAGCTTTTCCCATCACCGGGAGCCGCCCGTCCTCGGGCGGACGAACCCGTCATCGTCGGAGACGCGCATCATTGGTTTGGCGGACGGTGCCCCAATAAAAAGGGCGGAACTGGTGTGACGCCATCGAGTTCCGCCCGAGGACGGGCGGCTCCCGGTCCTGACATAACGCCGAGATTAAAGTGGCTTGACACCGCCTTGCCACTGTATTTTCCAACCTTCAGCCTAACAACCTTCAGTCTAACAACCTAACAAGGACTTCACCATGACCAAGCGCGCGCTCATCACCGGCGTCACCGGCCAGGACGGGGCTTATCTGAGCCAGTTGTTGCTGGACCAAGGGTACGAGGTCCACGGCATCAAGCGCCGGGCCTCGCTGTTCAACACCGGCCGGGTGGACCACCTTTACCAGGATCCGCACTGCGACCATCGGCGTTTCGTGCTGCACTACGGCGACCTTACCGACGCCAGCAACCTGATCCGCATTGTCCAGGAAGTGCAACCGGACGAGATCTACAACTTGGGTGCCATGTCGCATGTCAAGGTCAGCTTCGACACCCCGGAATACACCGCCGACGCCGACGGCCTCGGCACGTTGCGCCTGCTGGAGGCGATCCGCATCCTGAAACTGGAAAACAAAACGCGCTTTTATCAGGCATCGACCTCCGAGCTTTACGGTCTGGTGCGCGAAACACCGCAGCGTGAAAGCACGCCGTTTTACCCCCGCAGTCCCTACGCCGTGGCCAAGCTCTACGCCTACTGGATCACCGTCAACTACCGCGAAGCCTATGGATTGCACGCCAGCAACGGCATTTTGTTCAATCATGAGTCCCCCCTGCGTGGCGAAACCTTTGTCACACGCAAGATCACCCGCGCCGTCGCCCGCATCCGCCTGGGGCTGGACGACTGTCTCTATCTCGGCAATCTGGACGCCAAGCGTGACTGGGGCCACGCCCGCGATTATGTTCGCGGCATGTGGCTGATGGTGCAACAGGACCAACCGGACGACTATGTGCTGGCCACCGGCGTCACCACCGCCGTCCGTGATTTCGTCACCGCGGCCTTCAATGAAGTCGCCATGACCCTTGACTGGCGTGGCCAGGGCGTCGATGAGACCGGTATTGACCGCCAGACCGGCCGGGTGGTGGTAAAGGTTGACCCGCGCTATTACCGCCCCACCGAGGTCGAGCTGCTCTTGGGCGACCCGGGCAAGGCCAAGGCCAAGCTTGGCTGGGAGCCCGAAACCACCCTGTCCGAACTGGTGGGGGAAATGGTGGCCGCCGACCTCGAACAGGCCCAGCGCGAGTTGCATCTCAAAACCGGCGGCTTCACCGTTCCCGCCCCGCATGAGTGAGAATTACCTTATTCCAAATCACACTTCAAATTGATTCAAAAATTAACCGCAAAGATCGCAGAGATCGCAAAGATAAAACAATCTAAAACTAAGCAATTGATCTTTGTGTTCTTTGCGTTCTTTGTGGTAGAATAAAGAATCAATTTGAACTTTAATTGGAATAACAAGGATCTGTATACGAACGGCCCGCCGAATCCAAAACAGCCCCCACTGAAGTGGGAACTCCCAACCCGGACCGTCCACGTTTGGAGTTCCGCTTTCAGGCGGTGCCTTTTTGGGGCAACCGTAGAGCCCGCCCTCCCGACCCGGACGTTTAAAAGCACCCTCAACAAACTCCACTCAACCACCCAACCGCTCAACTCCGCAACCACCCAACCGCTCAACTCCGCAACCACCCAACCGCTCAACCATGACTCCCACCTCCAAGATCTACATTGCCGGCCACCGCGGCATGGTCGGTGCCGCCCTGGTCCGGGCCTGCCAGGCGCGCGGGTTCGTCTCCCTGGTCACCCGCACCCACGCGGAACTTGACCTGACGCGCCAGGAGGCGGTCGAGGCATTCTATGCCGCGGAACGCCCCGAGGTCGTCATTATTGCCGCCGCCAAAGTCGGCGGCATTCACGCCAACCACACCCGGCCCGCCGAATTCATCTACGAAAACCTGGCGATCGCCACCAACCTGATCCATGGCGCCTGGCGGGCCGGCGTGAAAAAGCTGCTGTTCCTCGGCAGCACCTGCATCTATCCCAAGCTGGCGCCGCAGCCGATCCGCGAAGACGCCCTGCTCACTGGCGCCCTGGAACCGACCAACGAGGCCTATGCCGTCGCCAAGATCGCCGGGCTCGAACTCGGCAAGTTCTACCGGCGCCAGTACGGGTGCGACTTCATTTCCGCCATGCCGACCAATCTCTACGGCTCCCATGACAATTTCCACCCCGAAACCTCGCACGTGCTGCCGGCCATGCTCCGCAAGTTCCATGACGCCAAAGTAAATGGCCTGCCCAGTGTCACCTGCTGGGGCACCGGCACCCCCCGCCGCGAGTTTCTGCATGTGGATGACTTGGCGGACGCCTGCCTTCACCTGCTGGCGCATTATTCCGGGGAACAACACGTCAATGTCGGCACCGGCGAGGACCTGACCATCCGCGAGCTGGCGGAACAGGTCGCGGCCACCGTCGGGTACCAGGGCCGGCTGGAGTGGGATGCCACCCGGCCGGACGGCACCCCCCGCAAACTCACCGACGTCACCCGGCTGCACGCCCTCGGCTGGCATCACCGCATCAGCCTTCCGGACGGCCTCCGCGCCGTCTACGCCTGGTACCGCGAACACGCCGCGGAACAGGGATCATAAGCGCAAAGGTACGACTATTGGGGGGGGCAAGTGTGTCGGTTGGGGCCACCCTTTTGAAAAAGGGTGCTCCCCAAGCCCCTTCCTAAAACTTTTGGATATTAAGCAGGAGGGCGCTTCCACCACAAGCCGTTCTGGCAAATCATCGCCTTCGCGCTCGTGGGCTTGTGGCGGAAGCGTCCTCCGCGTTAAGGTACAAACAGGTTTGACGGAGGGTTTGGGAACCGCCTTTCCTCAAAAGGGGGTTCCCAACATCGATTCGACAAACCGGTCGATGCTCCCGCCCCGCCCCTCGCCCGCCTGCGGCGGGCGCTCAGCGGGTGGCCAGTTCCAGGGTGGCGAGGGCGAGGGCGGTGGCGAGTTCGGGACGGTTCTCCCAGCCGGCGGAGCCGGCTGCGCCACGCCACGCGCCATCGCCATCCTGCCGTTCCAGCAACAGCCGGGTCGCCGTGGCGCGCCAGCCGGGGGGCAGGCGGCCGGCGCCGCCGGGGACACTGCGTTCCCACACGCGGCAGGCCTTGACTGTTGCCAACAGCGCCGCGTAGCCGCCGCCCGCACAGAGGTCGTCGCCCGGTCCGCGCTCCTCCAGCCGGACCGACAGCGTGATCAGGGCATTCAGCAGCCGTGGGTCGGCCGCCGCGGTACGGGCATACATCAGTCCCAAAACGCCATGCGCAGCCGGCGCGCCACCGGTCTGGCAACAGCGCTGGAGATAGCGCCGTGCCGCCAGCGCCGCCAAGTCGGCGGCGCGCGCGGCGTCCGGCCGCGACGGCGCGGCCAGCCGATCAAGCGGCCCGGTCAGGAACAATGTTTCCAATGCCGCCGCCGTGACGGCCGGGTCGGCCGCCCGCCCGGGGGCCGGTGGAAAACCGCCGGTCTCGGGACCGTCACTGGTGATCTGGGCCGCCAGCAGCCGGGTGCGAACGACCCGCAAGACCTCCTGATCTTCCGGCCGGCCGGCCCGGATCAGCGCTAGCGCGCCCACCGCCGTCGCCAAGACCGGATAGTCGGCCGGGGCGCCCTCCGCGGTCCGCGTGTCGGTGCCGGGCCGGGCAACCGCCGGCGGCCGCGCCAGTTGTTGGTGCAGATAATCCAGGCCGCGCTTCACGGCCGCGGGCTCGGGCACGAACGCCACCGCCGGCGGCAGGTTGAGCAAGGCCACCAGCGCCAACGAGGTCACGGTTGCCTGGCCGGCCCAGGCGCCGTCCGCGCCCTGCATGGCCGCCAGGCGCGTGGCGGCGCGGCGCATGGCCGCCGTGGCTTCCAGTGCCAGCGACTCATCAAGGCTGGCCGCCGTGGCCAGACGGCTCTCGGTGGGAGCGGCACGCCCTCCCGTTCCTGCGAGCAACAATCCCAGCACCAGGCACCGGATGCCTGCGGACAATAAAAACCGCACACGAAGACACGAAGACACGAAGAAATAAAAACGAAGGCTGTGAGCATCCTCAACCATGCTCAAGCCTTCGTGTTTTCGTGCCTTCGTGTGAGCCAAGTGCGGTCATGCCCTTCTGTCCCGTCATTGCCGTCACGGCGGTTCCGGCGGGACCAGGTCCAGCACGACGATTTCCGGGGGGCAGCAGACGCGGCGGCGGAGAAACCCGGGCCCGGTGACGCCCAGCCCGGAGGAGATCAGGAGTTGGGCCTGGTCCGTGGAGCGGCGCAACCAGCCGTACTCAAACTGCTTGCCATAGGGCGTGGAGGTGTAGACGGCGCCAAAGCCGGGCAGCCGCCATTGGCCGCCATGCGTGTGTCCGGCCAGCAGCAAGTGCCCGAGAAAATGCCCCGTGGTATGCCCGGCCGTGGCGGGGGAATGCATGAGGCCGACCACATACCGGCCAGGAGCGGTTTGGAGCAGATCGTCGGCCAGTTCGGGATCGCGCCGGCCGAACCGATAATCGTCATACCCGGCAAACACCGGCGCCTCCGGTTCGGGCGGCACCAGGACCTCGTTGACCAGCAGGCGAAAGCCGACGTCATCATAGGCTTGGCGCCAATACGCGACCGGCAACCAGTACTTCTTATGCTCCCAATTGCCCGGCACGGCGAGTTTGCCACGCTTGGCCCGCAGCCGCGACAGCCACTCCTTGGCGGACGGCAGGTTTTCGAGGTAACAGGCCAGGTCGCCGCCGAACAACAACCAGTCGGCCTCGGCTGCGTTGATCAGGTTGAGCAACGCCTCACCGGCGCGCCAGTCGGTGAAACGCCAGTGCAGGTCGGTGATAAAGACCAGTCGCGTCGGCGCCACGCCGGGCGCGGTCACGCGGAACCGGCAAACCTGCGGCAACTCCCCGCCGGCCACCGGAGGCGGGGTTGCGGAGTCCGCCCCAACGGTCAGCGCCGCCCGCTCGGCGGCACTGGCATGGCGCCAGTCCGGGTCATGGCGAAGATGGAACGGCATGGGACGGCAGGACCTTCCACGGTTCAACGGGTTGCAGGCCGGAAACGTAGCACCGCGCCGGCAATTGCGCCAAGACCAAACCCGCCGGGGCGCAGGTTTGTTTTGTCGGCCGATGTTGGGAACCCCCTTTTGGAGGAAAGGTGGTTCCCAAACCCTCCGTCAAACCTTTTTGTACCTTTGCGGATTCCGCAGGCAACCCCCGCGCGACTGGCTGTGTTTGAGACCGATGGTTGCCTGCGGAATCCGCAAAAACGTACAAAAGTTTTAGGAAGGGGTTTGGGGAGCACCCTTTTCCAAAAGGGTGGCCCCAACACTGTCCGACAAGGGCGGGGCGTCGGTGCCGACACCGTCGCGGAGGAAGGCGGCGTGCAGGCGGCCGTTGGTGGCCAGGACTTGGCGGCCACCCTCAAAGGCGTCGCCCCCGTGGAGGTCGCTCACCTGGCCGCCCGCTTCACGGACGATCAGGGCGCCGGCGGCAATGTCCCACGGCTGGATGTAAATCTCCCAGTAAAGATCGAGCCGGCCCTCGGCGACCAGGCATAAATCGAGGGCGGCCGAACCCAGCCGGCGGATGCCGCGCAGCAGGTAGATCACCCGGTTGAAAATGGGCAGATTGTCGGGGTGGAGCTTGGCGCGGACACAGGCGAACCCGGTGGCGCCCAACGCCTCGATCAGGCACGGCGTGGCCGAAACGTGGATCGGCGCGCCGTTCTTCCACGCCCCGGCGCCCGCCTCGGCGCAATACGTGACGTTGAGGGCGGGGGCATGCACGACGCCGAACACGGTCCTGCCCGCCTCCTTCACCGCCAGCGACACGGCGTATTGCGGCAGGCCATGGACGAAATTGGCGGTGCCGTCAATGGGATCCACCACCACCGTGCCGGCACAGCCCGCGGCGGCGGCCGTGGCGCCGCCCTCTTCGCCGAGGAAGGCATAGCCGGGCAACAAGTGGGCAATGCCGTCGCGCAGGAACTGTTCCACATCACGATCGACCACGGTCACCAGATCCGTGTCCCCTTTGAACTCGACCGCGCCGGCGGCCAACCGGCCGAACTGTTCCAGCGACCGCACCCCGGCCTGGCGCACCAATTCCAGAACCGGCAGGAAACGTTGGGAAACCATGGAAGCATCCTTGATGATGAAAGCGTGTGGTTTTAGGTGTCAGGAATAGGGACAGCAAGCTGATACCTGAACCCTGAAACCCTGGCTTGCATGAGCCGCAATCTATAACCCAAAACCGCGCCAACCGGAAACCGGTTTGGCGCGGTGGAGTAGGCGCCGGCGATGCACGGCGGTTGTATAAATGGTGCGCCCGGTGCGATTCGAACGCACGACCTTCTGCTTCGGAGACAGACGCTCTATCCAGCTGAGCTACGGGCGCAAATACAGAGGAAGAAATATAGCCGTGCAGGCAAGGGGGTGCAAACCGCGCCGGCGGCCGGCGGTAACAGGTCACGGAGTGGGGGGTATGCGGAGTTTTCGCTCAGGCAGCTTGGGCGGGCTCATCAAAGAGGATGGCGGCCACGTCAGCGCCCCGTGGCAATCGGGGCAGGAGCATCCGGCGGACACCGTCAGGCCAGGAAGCCGCGGCAGGTGCGCGTAAAAATCGTTCACTCAAGCGTACCCACCCCTTACAACAGCAGGGGCTGACCGCTTTGTCTCTTTGCGGATTTCGCAGGCCGCCCGTTTCGTCCCACTCGTGGCCTGTCACACAGGATGGCCCCAACATCGTTCGACAAAATTATCTTGCCCCCCGCTGTTGCCGCGGGGCTTGGCAGGTGCTAACTTTGAGGCGTTGCGGCCGGTGACCGGTGCCGGTTGCGGCGGGGAGGGTGCCTCGCAAATGAATGCCATCGCCGTCTTAACGGTTCTTAGTGCCGCTTTCGTGGCTGGCACGCCCATTCCCCTGAAACATGCCGGCGGTAGTGGCGGCGGCAACGTGTCGTCGCCGCTGTCTTGGAGCCAGCCCCCGGCCGGGGTCTGGACCCATTGGGTGCTGTTCAACCTGCCGCCGGACACCCTGACGCTGCCGGCGGGGCTGCCGCCCCAACCCAAACTGGCGAACGGACATCTGCTGGCCAAGGGCCAAACTTACGGTGTGTTCGGCCGATGAACCGCTCGTTCCTGAAATTCATCGGGCCCGGCCTCCTGATCACGGTCGGTTTCATTGATCCGGGCAACTGGGCCGCCAACGTGGCCGCTGGCGCCCAGTACGGGTATGTCCTGCTGTGGATGGTGACGCTGTCGACGCTGATGCTGATCCTGTTGCAGCACAACGCGGCCCACCTGGGGATCGCCACCGGCCTCTGCCTCTCCGAGGCCACCACCCAGCACCTGCCGCGCTGGCTGGCCAGGCCGATCCTGACCTCGGCCATGGTGGCGGCCGTCTCCACCGCGCTGGCGGAGATCCTGGGCGGCGCGCTGGCGCTGAACCTGCTATTCGGCTTTCCGGTCAAGCCGGCGGCGCTGCTGGTCACCGTCATGTCCATGGTCTTTCTGCTCACCAACTCCTACCGGCGGGTGGAAAAACTGATCATCGGCTTTGTCTCCCTGATCGGCCTGTCGTTCCTGTTTGAACTGTGGCAAGTCCAGGTGGACTGGGGCGCCGCCGCCCGCGGGCTGGTCATGCCCGCGTTCCCGCTCGGCGCCATGCCCATCATCATGAGCGTGCTCGGGGCGGTGGTCATGCCACACAACCTCTTCCTGCACTCGGAGATCATCCAAAGCCGGCAGTGGAACCGCAGCGACGAGACCGTCATTCGTCGCGAACTCCGCTACGAGTTCCTCGACACCCTGGTGTCCATGGGCATCGGCTGGGGTATCAATAGTGCCATGATCATCCTGGCCGCCGCCACTTTTTTTCAAGTCGGCGCGGTGGTGACCGATCTCCGCCAAGCCTCGGTGATGCTGCAGCCGCTGGCCGGCCATGCCGCTGCCCTGGTCTTCGCCCTGGCGCTGCTGTTCTCCGGGCTCTCTTCCAGTATCACCGCGGGCATGGCCGGGGGTTGCATTTGCGCCGGCATGTTCGGCCGGGAATATGACATTCGCGGCACTTCCTCCAAGATCGGCGTCGGCCTGACCCTCGGCTTGGGGCTGGGGGTCATCCTGTTCGTGGTCCGCGACCCGTTCCAGGGGCTCATCGTTTCCCAGATCGTGCTCGGCATTCAGCTCCCGATCACCATCATTACCCAGATCCGCCTGACCTCCTCCAAAACGGTCATGGGCACCCACGCCAACACCCGGCCGGAACAAGCGGCCCTGTGGATCGTCGCCGCCACCGTGATCACGCTGAACCTCTTCCTGCTGATCAGCATCTTCCAGCCGGGGTGGCCATGATGTGGGGCGTTGCCCCAGGCCCCGCTCAAGGAACTCCGTCCCTTGAGAATCCCCTTTCCCAAAAGCCGCGCCCATGCGCGGCTTTTTGGGAAACGTTGAATTAAAATTGGACGTTATTGTTGACCGATTCCGGCCACGCCGGAATCTTTGGAGTGGCGGTGGCTCGACACCGCTTTCATACTGTATTTTTCAACAACGCCGGAGTTGCGTGCCGCGACAGGCGACCACACGCAGAACGGGACGCTAACAGCGGCACTCCACTCCGGCGTTGTTGAAAGGGGATTCCAAAGGGACAGGTCCCTTTGGCAGGGGTCGCGGGAGCGGCGCCCCCGCTTGAGTGTCACGTTCCTTATAGCCGCGCGCTCACGGGGGCCAGCGGCGGCAGCCCGTTTTCCGGCTTGTCCAGATAGAAATAAACGCAGCTCGACCAGTCGTCATGCCGTTCGAAACAACAACCCGTGTCCGGAACGTGTTCGATGATTTCCTTGCCCAGCCGCAGCTGGATTCCGGCCTGTCGCATTTTCGCCAACGGTTCCGGACCGCCGTTCCCGATCTGCTGGATGGTGGCCCGGATGTCCTGGCGGAAATAGACGGGGTCGGGAAGATGGAACCGGTAGAAGGCGTATTCCATCTTTTCGCCGTCGGCATAAGGACAGCCGGAATAGGGCAGGCAGAACTTGCCCTGGCCCCAACTGGTGCCGATATAGTCTTCGGTGCCGGTGCCGCAGAGGGTCGGATATGCGTGGTCACCGTCGAGGTAGACTTTGACTTCGCCCTCGCCCCACCACGTCTTTTCATAGAGCTTGTCCTTGTCGACGCATACGCCGAAGTTGACCCCGAGGTAACGCCCCCGCCCGGCGACTTTGGGCAGAAACTCATAGTCGTGTTCCTCCGTGGTCGGGTTCTCACGTTTCCAGTAGGCATGAAAATAGAGATCATCATCGCCGACCGGATCGCCCACGGTACAGTTTACCTTGTAAAAAAACCACGCGATATCTTCCGGCGATTCGTTGGTGACGACCAGCTTCATTCCTTTTTTAAACGGCATCGGGACATGGCAGACGATATTCCGTCCTTCGGGGTTGGCAAAAAGGGCATTCTCGAAGGCATAAAGCTTGCCCAGTCCCATGCAGAACAAGTCACCAAACGGAGCGCTGACCGCCGGGGTTTTGGCGCCGTCCCAAAAGAAATCGACGCGCACGCCGCGCAGGAGTTCCGGCCGGCAGGCCGGGCCCGGGGTCGGTCCACCGGAAAAGGCAAACCACAGTTTACGCACCACCCCTGAGCGGCCGTTGATTTCCGCGAGCGTCAAGGATTCGCCTTTTTTGAGCGGAGCCCAGGCGGAACGTTTGCGGCCGTCATTGCCCCGGGTTGCCGCGCCTTTCAACCCCTGACGATTCTCGAAGCTGAACCAGCGGGGTTCAATGCCCTCCCGCATCTTGAAAAGCGCGTCATTGCCGTTCATCATGGTGTCGTTCCTCATACAGTCGTCTTGTTGAACGATGTTGGGGCCACCCTTTTGAAAAAGGGTGCTCCCCAAAAGGGGGTTCCCAACATCGCCCGACAAAACTCTCATGTACCATCCTATTTTATCCTATTGACAGTCGGTCGCAAATGTAGTATCTTGCCAAAAACCGGTGATATTTTATGATTCAGCCAGCCACTTGCCTGCGTTATCTTGAGCCCTACGGCCTGCGGCGGGGGCCGGCGTTCCATGTCACCGCCGCCGGCACTGACGAACGGATGCCGCCCGCCATCGTCAACCGGCCGGCCGGCACCCAGTCGTGGTTGCTGATGCACTTCCACTGCCCGGCCCTGATCCGGACGGCGTCCGGTGAGACCGCTTGGTTTCCGGAAGGCCGTTTTATGATCTGGAACGACACCGACGGTCACTACTACGGCAACCCCGACCACGAATGGAGCCATTCCTGGATCCATTGTGTCGGCGACCCGGTGGCGCGGCTCGTCGCAACCGCCGGCGTTCCGCAACGGACGCCCTTCGCCTTTCCCGGCCGCGCCCGGTTCAATGCCCTGGTAACGCAGATGTATGAGGAAATCACCGCTTGGGAACCGCCGGACGACACAATTCTCTTCCATCTGCTGGAACTGGTGCTGGCGGAGCTTTCCCGCGCGTTTCGGGGCGGCCAGGCGCGGCGCGTCGTGCCGGAAAAAATAGTGGTGGTCAAGCAGTATCTCGACCGGAACTTCGGAAAGCGGGTTTCACTGGAACAGTTGGCCCGGCTCGCCCGGCTTTCGCCACCCCATCTCTGCGCCGCGTTCAAGCATCATTTCGGACGGGCGCCGATCGACCATCTGATCGGCCTGCGCCTGGAACACGCCCGCCATCTACTCGGCGATGTGAACCGCAACATCGCGGAAGTCGCCGCCGCCGTAGGGTATGACGACCCCTTTCAGTTCTCCAAACTCTTCAAAAAGCGCTTCGGCCTCAGCCCCCGCGCGTTCCGGCAATCAACCGCCACCTTCCGCCAGTGAGCTTCGGCAAAGACGCTCGGCCTGCCCGACCAAATACAAAGGCAGCGACAACAAGCGGAAAGCCGTGCGCGGACCGGTGGCCAGGCAAGTTTCGGCCTTGAGCAGCGACGGGACGTCCAGATTGAAACGCAACCCAAACCGGCGCTGCTTCTCAGCCAGAAACACATGCATGGATTTCAGGGTGCCGGTCTTGCCGGCCTTGACTTCAATGGGCACCACCCGATCCCCGATGGCGGCGACAAAATCGAGCTCGGCGCACGATCCTCGCGCTTCGCGCATCCAGTAGAAAATCTCCGGCTCAACGTAGAACGGCCCCGCATGCAGCAGGTGCTGTCCCACCACCTGCTCGCAAACCGCGCCACGGTTGACAAGCAGTGCGTCATCGGCCGCGGGAAGATCGGCGATCCGCAAACCGCAGGCCCGACAGAGCAAGCCGACATCCAGGAAAAGGATCTTGAAATTGCGTTCGTCAGCCTCCGCGCCTAGCGGCACGCCGTTGGCATGCGTGTGGCGCACCTTGTGAAGCACCCGTGCCAGTTGCAGCAACCGCAACGCATCGCCCAAGTCACGGGCACGCTCATCCTTATCCACCTGACGGTACATGAACTTCCGTCCCACCTGCATGGGCGCCTGTGTGAACACTTTCGCCACCCGGCGCTGCTGAATGCGCTGGGCATACTTGCCAAAATCATCCCGATAGGTGGCCAGCACCGATTCCTGAACCTGCTCACACTCCAGATAGGAACCATTGCCCGCGAAGGCGGCAACCGCTTCGGGCATGCCACCAACTACGAGGTACTGGCGCATGAGCCGCGACAGCTCGGCATGGATTTCCGCAGGTGCCTCGCCCCCGGGTTGATAAGCGAGCAGCCAGTCCCGCAAGCTGCCCCGACCGAGTGCCAGCAGAAACTCTTCAAAAAACATGGGGCCAAGATGCAGGTACTCGACCCGACCCACCGGCATGGAAAAGGCGTGCTCCGTGAGGACAAACTCCAACAACGAACCCGCCGCGATCACATGCAATTCCGGCAACTCTTCACGGAAGTAGCGCAAAACGGCAAACACCTCGGGCGCCGCCTGGATCTCGTCCAAAAAAAGCAGGGACATTCCGGGTACAAGCGGCGTCCCGAAACGGGCTTCCAGCAAGCGGCAAATGGTCTTGGGATCTTTCGACGCAAAGAGCGAGGCTGCCTCCGGAAGGCGCTCGAAGTTGATCTCCAACATCCGCAGAGCCTGATCCTTGGCAAACCGTCGCACCAGATACGACTTGCCAACCTGCCGGGCCCCGCGTAACACCAACGGTTTCCGCGACGGCTTGGTCTTCCATTCCTTCAGGTATTGCCGTGCGAAACGTTCCATATGCCCCGCCTAGTTATGAATAATTATACGGGTTATAATATCCTATTTTTGGATATATGCAAGGGGTTTTATGTGCTTCATGCCCGCGCCGATACGCGATACCTTACGCCGCAGGTGGGACGGTCACCACCGCGACACCGGCGGCGCGGATGGCGTCCAAGATAATTACCGTTGTCCTCCCCGGCAGGTACAGCCCCGGGCGGGTGGTGGTGGCGCCATCGACAAACCGGTCCGCCCCGGCTATGGTGCCATACTTCGCTAAGCTGAAGCTTTTCTGTAGCAACGGGCTTGCAGCCCGCCAGATCGACGACGTCAGGCTCGGGAAAGCGCGATGCAATCGCTTTGCTACAGGAGGATGACGTTCCATTCCCCCATTCCAGCGCCCCCCCTCAACCCCTCAACCCCTCAACCCCTCAACCCCTCAACCGCCAAACCCCTCAACCACCCAACCACCCAACCGCACTCATGCGCATCTTCATCCCCATCAAGCAGGTGCCGGAGACCAAGGCGGTCCGGATGGACGAAACGACCGGCACGGTGATCCGGCAGGGCGTGACCGCGATCCTCAACCCGCTCGACCTCTATGCCGTCGAGGCCGCGCTGCTCTTGCAGGCGCGGCACCAGGCCGAGACCATCGCGATTTCCATGGGCCCGCCGGCGGCGGAAACCGCCCTGCGCGAAGCCCTGGCCATGGGGATCGGCCGGGCCGTCCTGATCAGCGACCGCGCCTACGCCGGCTCCGACAGCTGGGCCACCGCGTGGATCTTGGCGGCAGCCATTCGCCACTGTGGCCCGGCTGACCTGATCATCTGCGGCGAACGCGCCACCGACGGCGACACCGGCCAGGTCGGACCAGAACTGGCCGCCGCCCTCGGCTGGCCGGTGCTCACCTACGTCAACCGCTTTGACTGGGACGGCGCCGAATTCCGCGCCGGCCGCCGGGTCGAGGACGGCGTTGAGGAACTGGCCGGCACGCTGCCGGCGGTGATCACGGTGGTCAAGGAAATCGCCGCGCCGCGCCTGCCGACGCTGGCCGGCAAGGTCCGCGCCCGCCAGGCGATCATTCCGCAATTGACCCAGGCCGAACTGCAACTGGATCCGGCGGCGGTTGGCCTGGCGGGGTCGCCCACCCGGGTGCAAAAGATCTTCCGCCCCCACATCGCCCGCACGTGCCAGCGGGTCATGGCCGGGGATGCGGAGCAGGCCGCCACCGCCTGCCGCGACCTGCACCGTTTCCTCCATGATCGGAAGGTGGTCTGATGGCGGATTTTCTCACAGAGACACAAAGGCACGGAGAAAGAAGTCGATGCGCAAGGCCTTCAGTATGCGATGTTCGAGATTTTCCTTCCGAGCCCGGAACGTTAGTGACGGGTCCCAATGGTTGCTGTCTCACAGAAAAATTGAATATCCAATATCCAACAAGGAATGTCCAAGGATGAAGGAAAAAGCTATTCAGTTCTGTGAAAAGTGCGCGCCCGCATTGACTTGGACATTGGATATTCCTTGTTGATTATTGGACATTTTTCGCGGTAAATTTAGACGTGCATAAGGCATGGCATGACCACGGTTCCCGACATCTGGATTTTGGCCGAACAGCGGCACGGGCGGCTGCTCGACATCGCGTTCGAGCTGTTGGCGCGCGGCCGCGAGCTGGCGGACCGGCGGCAGGCGCGGCTCACGGCGGTGCTGTTCAGCGCCGGCCTGCCCGCAGCCGAGTTGCAGCGATTGATTGCCGGCGGCGCGGACCGCGTCCTGGCCGCCGAAGCCCCCGAGTTTGCGGAGTTCGCACTGGAGGGGCAGGCTGCGGCGCTGCTGGACTTGATCCGTTCCGAACCACCGGAGGTCCTGCTGGCCGGGGCCACCTCGACCGGGCGGACGCTGCTGCCGTATGTCGCCATGACCGCGCACACCGGGCTGACCGCCGACTGCACCGGGCTGGAGATTGAGCCGGCAACCGGCCTGCTGCTGCAAACCCGGCCGGCCATTGGCGGCAACATCATGGCGACCATTGTCTGCCGCGCGCACCGGCCGCAGATGGCCACGGTGCGGCCGAAATCGTGCCGGCCGCTGCCGCCGCAACCAGCACGGCCGGGCGAGATTGTCCGGCTGCCCATGGCGGTCACCGGGAGCCGGCTCCGGCGCACCGGCTTCCAACCGCTCACCGACGACGGCGGCATCCAGGAGGCCGAACGGCTGGTGGTGGTGGGGCGGGGCATCAAAAAACCGGAGCATCTGCGCCTGGCGCGCGAACTGGCCGGCGTCCTCGGCGCCGCCCTGGGCGCCACCCGCGACGTGGTCGACCGCGGCTGGCTGGAGTATCCGCACCAGGTCGGGCTGAGCGGCAAAACGGTGACGCCGAAGCTGTACGTCGGTCTCGGGGTGTCCGGCGCCATCCAGCACCTGGCCGGCATGCAGACAGCGGACACCATTGTCGCCATCAACAGCGATCCCGAGGCCAACCTGTTCAAGGTCGCCGACTTCGGCATTGTCGGCGACCTGTTCACGGTGGTGCCGGCACTGATCCGCGAACTCCGCGAGGGAGGCACGCCATGGGCGAAATAAGCTACCGGCCGGTCACGCCGGCGATTGCGGACGAACTGCGCGGCCTGGTCGGCGCGCCGTACGTCCTTTACGGCGACCCCGAGAAGCTGGAACCGTTCTCCCATGACGAGATCCCCGGCAAGCACTACCGGGCCATGCCGGAGGCGGTGGTGCGGCCGGACGGCGCGGCGCAGGTCGCCGCCATCCTCAAACTGGCGAACCGGGAGCGGATTCCGGTGACGCCGCGCGGCGCCGGGTCCGGCCTCTCCGGCGGCGCGGTGCCGGTCCATGGCGGCATTGTCCTCAGCGTCGACCGCATGAACCGCATCCTGGAGATCGACCGCGACAATTTGATGGCGGTGGTCGAGCCCGGCGTGGTCACCAACGAGATCAACGAGCGGATCAAGGAGCTGGGGCTGTTCTACGCCGGCTATCCAATGAGCCTCGAAACCTGTTTCATCGGCGGCAACGTGGCGGAGAACGCCGGGGGCGGCAAGGCGGTCAAGTACGGCGTCACGGCGCGTTATGTGCTGGGGCTGGAAGTGGTGACCCCGACCGGCGAGATCGTCGAGCTCGGCGGCAAGCTGGTCAAGGACGTCACCGGCTACAACCTGGTGCAATTGATGGTCGGTTCGGAAGGCACCCTGGGCATCTTCACCAAGATCATTCTCAAGCTGATCCCGCTGCCGAAATGCCAGGTCGACCTGCTCTGCCTGTTCCGCGGCAGCGAGGCGGCGATTGCCGCCGTGCCCAAACTGATGACCGAATCCGGCATTGTGCCGACGGCGGTCGAGTACATGGACCGCCTGGCGGTCAAAGGCGCCTGCGACTACCTCAACGAAACGATACCCTACCAGGAGTGCGGGGCGATGCTGCTGCTCTCGCTCGACGGCGCCACCGAGAGCGAGGTCGTCGCCGACTACGAGGCGGTCGGCAAGCTGTGCCAGCAGTACGGCGCCTACGAGGTTTATGTCGCCGACAATCCCACGACCACGGAACGGCTTTGGCGCATCCGGCGCGCCATCGGCGAGGCCTATAACGTGTATTCCCAGCGCCAGAGCGGCGAGGACCTGGTGGTGCCGCCCGCCGCCATTCCCGCGCTGGTGGCCGCCCTGGGCCGGCTCGGCGAGACCTACGGCGTCATGGTCCCCTGTTTCGGCCATGCCGGCGACGGCAACGTCCATGCCCGGCTGATCTGCCCGCCGGAGTGGAGCGACGACCGCTGGCGGGACACGCTGCCGCGGCTGCTGGCCGACACTTACCAGGCCACCGCCGCCCTGGGCGGGCGCATTTCCGGCGAACACGGCATCGGTTGCAAGCGCAAGGCCTACATGCGCACGGTCGTGTCCGAAGAGTATTTGCACCTACTGCGGGCGGTCAAGCAGGCCTTTGACCCCAACCAAATCCTGAACCCCGGCAAGATGTTCCCGCCCGCGGAAATGGCGTAGCACGCCGTGACATTCAATCCTTCACCACGAAGACACGAAGAACACGAAGCTTGATCGAAGAATGAATCCAATATTTTACTCTTTGGGGTCTACTGTCTACTGTCTACTGTCTACTAACATTCTGCTTTAAGGTTTCCCCCATGCACGCCTTCAAACTCACCGGCCTCCGCCAAATGGCGTTGATGGAGGTTCCCGCCCCGGAAATCCGCAACGCTACCGACGTCCTGATCAAGATGGCGCGGGTCGGGGTCTGCGGCTCCGATGTCCACTATTACGAGACCGGCCGGATCGGCTCGCAAGTGGTCCAGTACCCGTTCACCGTCGGCCATGAAGGCGCGGGCGTGGTGGTGGCCGCCGGCCCGGCAGTCACCCGGGTGAAGGCCGGCGACCGCATTGCCGTCGAGCCGGCGATGCCGTGCCACGCCTGCGACCAGTGTCTGGCCGGCCGGCCGCACACCTGCCGCCGGTTGCGCTTCCTGGGCTGCCCCGGCCAGGCGGAGGGCTGCCTGTCCGAATATCTGGTCATGCCGGAAGGCTCCTGCTTCCCGATTCCCAACGGCATGACACTGGACGAGGCGGCGCTGTCGGAACCACTGGCCATCGGCGTCTATGCCGTCAAACAGTCAATCCCGATGGCGGGGGCGACGATTGGCATTTTGGGCGCCGGCCCCATCGGCCTGAGTGTGCTGCTGCCCGCCCTGGCCCAAGGCGCCGCCGCCGCGTACGTGACCGACAAGATCCCCGCGCGCCTGGCCGTGGCCCGGCGCGCCGGGGCGACCTGGACCGGCAATCCGCTGGAGACGGACATTGTCCAAGACCTTGCCGCCGCCGAACCGCTGCTGCTGGACGCGGTCTTCGAGTGCTGCGGCGACCAGGCCGCCATCGACCAGGCGCTGCGCCTGCTAAAGCCCGGCGGCAAGTTGATGCTGATCGGCATTCCGCCGACCCTGGAGAAGTACGGGTTCAGCGTCGACCTCATGCGGCGCAAGGAGATCTGCATCCAGAACGTCCGGCGGCAGAACCATTGTGTCCAGACCGCGCTGGACCTGATCCGCGACCATGCCTTCGACGTCACTCTCATGCTGACCCACCGCTTCCCCTTCCGTGACACCCCGCGGGCCTTCGACCTGGTGGCCAACTACCGGGACGGCGTGGTCAAAGCCATGATTGATATCTAATTGCGCGGCAATTAGATAATGATTAAATTCAACCGAACCCCCAGGGTATTCTGGAACTGGGCAAAATTCAACAGCCCCCACTAAAGTGGGAACTCCCAACCCGGGCTACCCAAGTTTGGAGTTCCGCCTTCAGGCGGTGGCGGCCATGAGATGCCAGACAGCACCCTGGCCGCCTGGCCCGGTCGCCCCGGGCTTCCCGTCGCCTGAGCCGGCAAAAAAGATTTCCCGCCCGTAAAATTTGCCATCTGAGATATTCTGAGATATACTAATCCAGATAATCTCAGTGGAGACCTTTTCCAGGGTCAAAACCGCCGGTAACACGGGGAAATCATGCCACCCGCAATTCACCGCAAGATGCTGAAGGGAAGGCGCGCGCACGGCGTTTGGGGCGGCGGCGGCCGGGTGGCGGCAAGCGGGAGCCCCACGGCCCCGGCGTTCACCCTGATCGAGTTGCTGGTGGTCATTGCCATCATTGCCATTCTGGCGGCGATGCTGTTGCCGTCCCTGAACGGCGCGAAGGAGAAGGCGAAGAGCATGCAATGCCTGTCCAACCTGAAGCAGCTCGGCCTCGCGGGCGCCTTGTACGCCAATGACAACCGCGACTCGTGGCCCATGCTTTACAATGGCAGCTGGTATTACTCCATGTACTACGTCAACGCCCTGTTCCTGGACTATTTCACCGGCGGGTCCGTGGAGCGGGTGCCGGGAGCGTCCCACGCCGCGCTGACCCCGTATGTGATCCGGCCGGCCCTGCTGTGTCCGAAACTGGCGCCGGGGCTGGCCAACGGCCTGGCCGGCCTGGAAGGGTACGCCATGAACGGCGAAGGGTTTGGCGACGCCCACGGGGCGTTCTACTCGGACCAGAGCGCGTATTCCCTGTCCAAGATCACGGGGCCCTCCGCCAAGCTGGCGCATCTCGACTTTGAGGGGGATGTCACGGCCTACAACCTGGTGGCCAATCCGGCGCTCCCGGTGGGCGTGAGGGTGGCTTACCGTCATAACGGCACCATGGCCAACGCGCTCTTCTTTGACGGACATGTGATGCCGCGCCGGCACACCGATCTTTTCTTCCCCTCCCGGCCGTGGCGAAGCCTTGACTGCTGGAACGCCTATGATGCGCAATAACGCCTGGCCCCGATTCCGCACATATCCCCGCCTGCACGCCGCCGTGCGGACGTCCATATAGCCATGAGAGTTCCGCCACCCGCAACCCCAGACAACAGGAGAAAGACCATGAAACGTGAGCTCATGCCCCTCGTCGCGGCCCTGGGCCTGACCGCCGCCGCCACCGCCTCGCCTGTCGGCGTCTACATCAACGATGACTTCCCCGGCACGACCCTGAACGCGACCACCTGGTCCAACTACAGTTCGCCCGCCACCGCCGTGACGGTGGCGGACGGCACCTTGACCGGCGGTTATGCCGGCGGCGACAACGGCGCCTGGGTGTTCGCCAACAGCCCCTATGCCGTGCATCCCGAGGCCGGCCAAACCGTGGTGCTCAGCTCCACCAACTTGACCTTCGGGGCGTGGGCTTCAAACAACTGGTGGGGACTGGGCGTGGGCGGAAATACCACCGGGATCTGTCTCCGGCAATTGGAAGCGTCCAACGTGCGGGTGGAAATCACGGGCAGTTCGGGCCAGCAAAACCTCTATCTTTCGGCGCCTTCCGGTTATCTCACGACGCAGTTCGTCGGGGCCTGGAGCATTTCCTGGTCGCCGACCCAGGTCAAGATCGTCAGTGCCAACCTGGGCACCGTGTTTGACAGCACGGTGCAGACTCTGGATGGCGCCGGAAACCCGTGGAACCTGCCAACCGCGGAGCTGGTTCCCGTCGCCAAAGCCTATTACAGCGGCTTTACGTTTGACAATATGACGCTGGAAGTGACGCAGATCCCCGAACCGGCCTCCGCGCTGTTGCTGGGCCTGGCCCTGGCCGGGCTTGGGGCACGGAAGCGGCGGTAAACCGCGGACGGACGTTCCGGGCACGGCTGGCCACCGGCGAGCGGCTTGGCCCGGGAACGCCGGGCCCCAACCCGGCGAGTCGCTGCCGCTCCCACGCCTCCTGGGCGCCAGGTGATGGTCAGTGACACGGTTGACCACGCCGTAACCGCGCCGGTGCCAACCGGGAAACGTCGCGCCGAGCTGGGGCTCGGCGTTCCCAGGGAAATCCGGCCAAGGCATCTTCCAAAACGTCGCGGGTTTCAAGCCGCACGTTTTTGCACGAAGCTCACTTATTTGAACCCGAGGGCACACCTGTTGAATGCCATGAAACACCTGCTGGCGCCATTGGCCGTCCTGCTACTTCCCGCCTCGGCCGTCCTGGCCGACGAGGCCGTCCTCAAGACCTGGGACTATGCCGACCTGGGGGAGACACCGTTTTCCGCCGCCAACGGCAGCGCGGCGGTGCTGCGGGCCAGTCCTGACGTCAAGCCTCCCGGGCAGCGCCCCGCCGCCGCGGTGACACTCACGACGCTCCCGCCCGCGGCCAAGGCCTGGGATGTCCACTTGAGCTTCCTCTACCAGGGCGGATTGCAGGCCGGGCGGGAGTATGAGATCAGTTTCCTCTGCCGAAGCACCGTTCCGGGCACGGTCTGCCTGGCCGCCGCCCAAGCCGGTTACCCCTATGCAGAACTGCCCGGAACCGACCTCATGGTTGACGTTTCCGCCGACTGGCGGCCGGTGACGCTGACGTTCACCGCCCAACGCCAGTGGACGGAACCGCTGGCGCTCCCCCGCCTGATGTTCGCCCGGTACGGCCGCCCCGCCACCGTCTATCTCGGGCCGGTCACCCTGCGGAAACTGCCCCCCATGCTGCCCCTGGCGCTGAACCGGGAATGGAGCCTGTTCCTGAATGCCAAGGCACCGGCCGCCGGTACCGGGTTGCCCTCGGAATTGCCCGGGCCCGGAGGCCCGGTCAAACCCCAAATCGTGACCCTGAATGACGACAAACTGGATCTTGCCGCCCTGGCCGGCGGCTTCAAGGACGGGCAATCCGCCATCCTCTACAACCAGTTCGACAGCCCCGCGGCCGGCCGGATGCGCGTCGGCCTCGCCGCCGACTGGTGGTTCGAACTCCAGGTTAACGGCGAACCGGTGTACAGCACCATTCCCAATGGCAACAGTTCGCACTCTTTCACCACGGACGACCATGTCGCCGAGTTCCCGGTGAAAGCCGGCCGCAACCTGCTTTCGGCAAAAGTGTTAAGTGGGGCCTGCGGCTGGCTGTTTGTCTGCGGGCCCGCCACCCGCACGCCCAATGGCGACCGTCTTCTCACCATCCGCCCCGGCCCCGACTGGAAGGCCGTTGACCTGGGCAAATTGCAGGTGAAGCCCGGCACGGCACTGGATTTCTCCGCCCTGGCCGGGGAGCGGCGGCCGGCCGGCACCTTCGGCCGCCTGATCGTCAATCCGGCCGGCCGCCTGGCCTATGAACAGGCCCCGGCAACGCCCGTCCGGCTGTTCGGCTTCAACGCCTGGGGCGCCTATGGCCTCGCCGGCTGGACCCCGGAGCAGATCAAGGCGTTCGCCGCCGCGGCGGCCCGGCAGGGCTACAACGTCATGCGCATTCAAGGGGTGGACAGCATCCTGAGCATGAACCGGGAAGGGAATTATGACGTCGAAACCGAGCTGCGGGAACGCGCCATCACCTTCAATCCGGCGGCCTTGGACAAGTTCGACTATCTCCTGGCCTGCCTGAAGGAGCACGGCATCTACTTCAACCTGGATCTGATGTCCTGGGGCACCGGCTACACCAAGCTTCATGGCTGGCTGCCACTCGGCGCGGCGGGGTTCAAAACCCAGCTGCTCATCCATCCGGCCTACCGGGACCATTGGGCGGCGGCCGTGCGGCAGCTGATGAACCATCGCAACCCTTATACCGGCCTGCTCCTCAAGGACGAACCGGCGCTCGCCTGCGTCGAGCCTTACAACGAGCAGGAGATTTTCCTTTTCGACCCCGCGGGCATGCAGGCGCTGACGCCCGCGTTCCGCCAGTATCTCAGGGACACGTACCGGACGGCGGCGGCGCTGCGCCAGGCCTGGGGCCGGCCGGACGCCGACTTCGACCGCATCCCCGACATCGACGAGGAACAGCTGCGCCAGGGGGACGCCCGGGCAAACGACGCCGGACGCTTTTTGATCCAAACCATGTCCGCCGTCACCGACTGGTATGTCGCCACCCTCCGGGACTGCGGCTATCCCGGACTCATCACCCAGTGGGACATGATCATGCGCACGCTGGAGCTGCCGGTCCGCGCAAAATTGCCCGCCATCGCCCAGCACAGCTATTTCGCGCATCCCGGCACCCCGCCGACCAAAAACCTGGTGATCAAATCCAAGCACAACACCGACGGTCTCAAAAACACCGACACCAGTATCGAGCAGGGCAGCTCCCTGAACTCCAGCTACCTGCGGGCCGCGGCCGTCATCCGGTTCCTGGACCGTCCCTTCATGATGACGGAATACTCGCACAGCGCCTTCAACCGGTATCGCCATGAGCGCGGCCTCTACTTTGGCGCCTACGCGGCGCTGCAAGGCTGGGATGCGCTGCACTGTCATGGACTGCCGGTCATGATTCCCGAACAGGAGGGACGCCCGTTCTGCACCTTCGAAAACCCCCAGGATCCGATCTCGCGGGCGGCGGAAGTCGTGGCGGCGCTGACCTGGCTGCGCGGCGATGTCAGGGAAGCGCCCCATACCGTCCAGCTGAACCTCTCGGATCAGGCGCTGTTCCCCAAAAACTTCCTGTCGGCCATCGGCGACGATTATGCCAAGCTCGCCATGCTGTCGAGAA
Source organism: uncultured Lentisphaerota bacterium (assembly GCA_903896595.1). Taxonomy (GTDB): domain Bacteria; phylum Verrucomicrobiota; class Lentisphaeria; order Oligosphaerales; family CAITYL01; genus CAITYL01. The sequence continues at coordinate 20,644 of CAITYL010000162.1, read as the reverse complement.
TCGGCATCGTCTATCCGGAAGTGCGGCCGCTGGCCCCCGTCGGCCAGGCCCGGGCCGACGTGGAGTTCACGCCGCGGGAATTCTCCCGCCTGGGCCTCACCGCCTGGTATGCCTCGGCTTCCGCCAATGACGGCAAGATCTTCCCCGCATTGCTTAACCGCCTGAAGGAGAGCCAGATCCTCCCCGACACCAACCAAACCGACTTTGCCCGGCGGATCTTCCAGAGCGAAACCGGCGAAATCACCCTGAACGGCAAGGCGGAGACCCTGACGGTGGTCACGCCGCGACTGGAGGGCGCCATCATCAAGCGCGACCGCCCGGTAAAACTGGGGCGCTTGGAGATCGCGTCCTGCACCAAGCCCGCGTCAGTCGTCGTCGCGTCGCTTGACCGGAGCCAGCCCCTGGCCGAGGCAAAGCGCCTGTTGCTGGTCTTCGCCACCAACGCCCTCAACAACGGCATGACCTTTGAAAACGCCGCCATGTTCCTGATGGTCGACGTGGGCGGCACGCCCGTGCTCATGGAGACCGCCCGCCTTGTGCTGACCATGCAAAGCACGCAACGCGGCACGCCCGCCGTTTATGCCCTGAACCTGGACGGCACCCGCGCCGAGTCCGTCCCATGCACCGTCAAGAATGGCCGGCTGCAACTCACGGTGGATCTTGGCCGGCTACGGTACGCCACCCCATTTTTCGAGATTACATTTCCTTAAACGGAGCCCAACGTGTTTGACGTCACCACGCCATCCCCCCAGATCCTCAACCTTGACAGCTACCGGGACAAGGTGCTCGGCTGCTGGACCGGCAAAAACATCGGCGGCACGCTCGGCGCCCCTTTCGAGGGCCGGCGCGAGATGAACGCGGCCACGTTCTATGTCCAGGACCTGCGCGGCGCCCCCGCCCCCAATGACGACCTTGACCTTCAGCTGGTCTGGCTCCAGGCCGCCGAGGAAAACGGCCTTTACCACCTGACCCCCCGCCTGCTCGGGGAATATTGGATGAACTTCATTGTCGGCCCGTGGAACGAATACGGCGTCTGCAAGGCGAACATCGCCAACGGGCTGTATCCGCCGCTCTCCGGCTCCTGCAACAACGACATCTGGAAATTCAGCAACGGCGCCTGGATCCGCTCCGAGATCTGGGCCTGCCTGTTCCCCGGTTCGCCCGACGAAGCCGCCGTCTTTGCCAGCCTGGACGCCTGCTGCGACCACTGCGGCGAAGGCATCTACGCGGAGGTCTTCACCGCCGCCCTGCAGTCGGCGGCCTTCGTGCTCTCCGACATCCGGCAGCTGATCAAGGTCGGCCTCGCCAAAATACCGCCGGACTGCCGCATCGCCCGCAGCGTCCGGCTGGCCTGCGAGCAGTTCGACCGGGGTGCGGAGTTCGCAGCCGCCCGCGCGGCCGTCGTCAAGGACAGCGAGGACTTGGGCTGGTTCCAGGCGCCGGGCAATCTGGGCTTTGTCATCCTCGGCCTGCTCTATGGCCGGGGCGACTTCGGCACCAGCATCTGCCTGGCCACCAACTGCGGCGACGACACCGACTGCACCGCCGCGACCGTCGGCGCGCTCCTCGGCATCATTTCCGGACGTTCGGGCATCCCCAAGAAATGGATCGAGCCCATTGGCGAAAGCATCAAGACGGTGGCGATCAATCCCTTTGGCCTGGACGTGCCCGGGACGCTCGGCGACCTGACCGCCCGCGTAGTGAAACTGGCGCTGGCCGCGCAACGGGAAAATCCCACCCTGCCGCGTCTGGCCGCCGAACCGACCGCCGTCACCGCGGACTATCTTGAGCAGATCACCGGCCATGACGCCGTCGCCAAACGGGTCTGGGGGCAGTCCCCCTACGCGCTGGTCTTCGACCTGCCCTACGGCCGGCTGGCCATCGACTACGAGAACGGCCCCGGCATCACGGCCGGGGTGGAGAAGCGGCTGGCCGTGGAACTCATGGGCATGCGCTTCGCCGAGGGCGTCGTGCAGGTCGCGTTCAAGCTGCCGGACGGCTGGCGCGCACTCCCTGGTGCCGCGGCTTCCATCAACTGCATCGACGGCACCGCGGCACGCTGGGAGCTGGCCATCATCCCCGGCGCCCTGGCCGACGCCTTTACCTATATTCCCCTCGAACTCCGGCTGGCCGGACGTTTCAACCCCGTCACCGTCCAGCTGCCGTTCCAAACCGCCGGTTCGGTCAACCATAATCCCTACCAGCACCGGGGCGGCTTCCTGGATTATGCGGACCGAAAAAAGCGGCGGCTGGCCCGCGCCATGGCCGCCAACGAAGGTATCACGGCCCCATGACCGTCTCCGTGATCAAACAAACGCAGTGCGGCCAGGTGGCCAGCGAGCTGGAACGGCAGATCGGCGCCGGCCTGCTGGCGCCCGGCCGAAAAATGCCCAGCACCCGTGAATTGGCCAAGCGCTTCGAGGTCAGCCAGCAGGTGATCAAATCCGCCCTGGCGGTGCTGGAGGAGCATCACCTGATCCTGCGCCGGTCGCGCATCGGCGTTTACGTCAACCCCGCCGCCTTCACCCCGCCCAAAAAAGAGTTGTGCCTGCTCAGCATCCGCCACCGCGAGTATGGCATCGACTACCCCGGGCGCATGCTTTCCATTCCCTCCTCCTTCATCTGGCGGGATACCAATCTGGTCATCCGTTCCATTGCCGAACAAAATTTCAAGAGCGGCATCCTCCGCTATGAAATCGAGAAGCTCAAAAACACCCATGTCGACTGCCTGCTGGTGCACATTGACCTTTCCAAGGCGCAGGTGGCCGCTTTCAAGACGCTTCCCTTTCCCGTGGTTTTCCTGGGCGACTGCATTCCGGTGGAATGCCATAAGGATGGCTGGAACCAGATCGTGGAGGACACCGGCGAACGCGCCCGGGCCATGGTGGCGGCCGCCGCCACCTGCCACCGCCGCCACGTCGTGCTGGTGGCCGGGGCGCTGTCCCATTATTACTGCCGGGTGCTGAAGCAGGCCGGGGAAAAGGCCGCCCGTGAACTCGGCGTCACCTTCCGCTATGCCGAGTTCAACCAGGCCGCGTACCAGACCCGGGAGGAGCTGGCCGCGAAACGGCAGGAATGCGTGGATGCCATCCTCCGGAATGGTACGCCGGACGCGCTGCTGCTGGACGGTTTCGACCATTTCGGGCTCTTCGCCGACGCCTTGCGGGCGCGGGGCGTGGCCCCAGGCCGCGACACCCTGTTGGTCGGCGATGGCGAGATGTACCCCGGCGCCGTCTTTCTGCACACGGATTACCGCGAGTTCTCCACGGAAACCATGCGCCTCCTGGCCGGACTGATCGCCAATCCCGCCACCGCCATCGGGCATGTCGTCCTCTCCGGCTTGATCAAGCGCACGCCACTGAAGATCGCCGCCCCCGACTGACCGGGAGGACTTGAGGCTCGCAGTCGCAGTACGGCTGTGTATAAAGAACCAGCTTGGGGACAGGCTCCAATCTTAATTCTTGCGATACAGAGGCGCGGGGCGAGCGCGGAAGGCCGGTCACCTGGCCGGATTCCAACGGGAATTGCGAAAAATGGGTCGCGCATCCCAACATTGCGGAAGGCCGGCGGCCCTGACGGCGTTCGACAGCGACAAGAACGCCTGACAATCGGCGCGGATGCGAAGTCAACAGGCGTTTGGGACTGTTGCCAACCCTTGACGCGCCTCCGCCGACTCAGTATTTTCGCGACCGAAGCGGGCTTAACAAGGGCGAAGCGGAGCCGCTCAGCATGGACGCCAGCATGACGTCTCCGAGCTGCCCTATCGTCTCCAGCACCTCGCCCGACACATAATGCCGATCCCAAAAGCGCCGCCATGCGGAGTTTGCACGCGGATCCTGCCACTGGCGAACGCGGGCGAAACGCGGCGCGTCTTTCCAGACACTGCTGCTCAAGGCCGCGAAAACGCGCCGGTCCGAACCGACCATGATACTTTTGAAGCGGCCGCACCAACTTGACCCACGCCGTTGGCCTTGGTTTTTGACCTGGTTCAGCCAGACGGTGAAACGCTGCTGCATGTCCTTGACGAACTCGCTGATGTTGCGCAATCGTGTCGTCCAGCGGCACAAGATCGCCGGATCGTCGAAGTCGGGCAGCGGGGCGGCGTTACCATGCCGGGCGCGGAAGCAGGCCTCCACGGTTTGCCGCGAAGGCGTCGCCGCCGGCACCGCCACCAGCATGCCGTAGCCGTCGGCGGTGACTTGTAGCAGTGTCACTTTGATGACATAAAGCCGGCAGAGCTGGCTGACGATCAGCCGCAGCCGCCTCATGGACGGAGGGTCAAGCACATTCTCCCCCGCGCGGCCGAGCAGCCGGTTGAAAATCTTGTAGAGCGTGTCCTCGCTGTCGTTCCGTTGCCGTGGCAGGCGCATGGCGTGCCCTCCCATTTACACTAATAAAATAATGGCAAATAAAAGAAAGTAAAATGCGGCCCGCAAAAATCAAGATTGGGGACAGGCTTTAAGTTTGATTGTACTGGATGACGAGTGGGCTAGTGTTTTGCCATGGGGACGGAACGGGGAAATCGAGTACGATGGACGCCGGCGAGAACGACTCCGAGCACACCAACGGAGAAATGGAACAAAGTAGCACTACCCGGCCGGCCGGAACTTCCTCCTGAGTGCAGCGGCCTCCTTTTTGAGCGCGGGCAAAAAGCCGGGAGCCAGGACCGTCTTTTCCCCGCCCACGTCCAGCATCTCGGCCAATACCCGCGCGCCGTCGGTCTCCGGCTGGGCGGCCACGATCTCGCGGGCGGCCCGGTAGGCGGCCACCAGCTTCCCATGGTTGTCCAACAATTTGGCGGCCACCGGCAAAAACTCTTCCGGCCGCGCCAGGGCTGACTGTACTTTTTTCCAATCGGCATATGCGCGATAGAGAGGGGCGTACGCCACCATCTCCTTCATGACGGTGGTGAACTTGGCCGCCGGACCGACGGGTGTGACGCCGCCAAAGACGCCGCGCGCGACCGGGTAGCGCTCCTGCTCCCAGTCGTCCGTACGGTAACGGGCACGTTCGGCCGGGTTCCGGAAATCGGGCACCTCCATGGGCCGGCCGCCGTCCAGCGAACTCCGCAACGCCTGGATGCCGGGAATGGTGACGTCGGCCGCCCCGTAGATGTCGAACGGCCCTTTCTCGCCGGTGAAGATTTCGCGGGCGAAGTAGTAAAGGGTCCAGAAGTCGCCGCCGCCGTGGCCGGTTTTGGCCGCGAGTTCGCCCAGACCTTCCCAGACGGGGGTGACGGTCATCAGCGGTGACTGACCGGAGGCGCCGAGGCGCAGTTTCAGGCCGTCATGGCCGCTCTCATAGGCGCCCAACGTCCCCCAGATGCGCTGCTGATGGCTGTCGTTGGTGGTGGCGCCCATGAGGTTGCGGAGCACGCCGCCGTTGCTCATGTGGATGAGCGAGGGCGTCATGGTGCCCATGCCCAGACCGTCCCGCGTTGCCAGATAACCGGCCAAGCGGGGCTTGCAGGCGAAGGCTTCCACCCGCGTCGGCCGCGTGCCGGTGATGACCATGACGGGGCCGAGCGAATGCGTGCAATAGTAGTGAAACTCTTGCCAGCTGCGCCAGTTGTGGGGATGATGGCCCGGCTCAACCGGTTTGCCGTCGATGTAGGTGTAGGCGAGCGAACGGCATTCGTGGACATATTCGTACTCGGCGTAGATGAGCTCGCCGAACAGCCCCTCCCGCCAGCGGTTGGCCAGCCACATGTTGGCGGCGGAATACGGGTAATTCTCCGCGAGATGATAAACGCGGCCGCACTTCTCCACCTCCTCCACCAGCTTCACGCCTTCGGCTAGGGTGTGGAAGGCGGTGACCTCCGAAAGGACGTGCTTGCCCGCCTGCAGGCAGCGCATGGCGTCACCGGCGTGGGCCGGACAGAAGGTGGCGAGCACCACGGCATCGATATCCTGCGCGAGAAACTCGGCCGCGTCCGCGGTCACGAACGCGCCGGGGCAGTGACGGCGGAAGTCATCGCGCATGTGCGCGTTGAAGTCGCAGCCGGCCACCACGTCAAGATTGAGGAACGTGCAGGTGTCAAAGAAATTCATGCCGCGCCCCAGGCCCCAGATGCCCAGGCGAATCCGCCGGTCAGTATCAAAAACCCGTGGTATCTTTGCTATCCGTGCCATACGCCGGTTCCCGGTGTAACGCGCCGCCGTTTTGGCGGAACTCGTTTACTGTCCATACTATATTTTGTGGAATCGCCACCCGGCAACCGGGATTCCGGGTTATAATATTCGGAATTCCGTGATTATATATTAAAAAGCGAGATTTCCATGGAGCTTTGCCTGCGGCATGTGGTGGTCTGCCGGTTTGCGCAGGAGACACGTTATGCGGTCCCCTGTCCGACCCTCTCCTTTATGTTCGCGGGCCTGGAGTTCCATGAATCGCCGGGCTTTCGCCTGGCGGCCGGCGCCACGGGACTGTTGCTCACGCCCCCGGGCACGCCCATTCATTTCCGCTTCAATGAACAGCGGGAGAACTACGCCATGCTCTTTGACAGCGACGATGTCCGCCCCGGCATCGCTCCGGACCGGGTGGAGATCCGCCATGCCGGCGAGTGGCTGTCCGTTCCCCAATTCGTGCCAGTGGACGCGGGACGCCTGGACGGTTGGCGGCAGGAATTGGAGCGCATCCGGACCGCCTTTCTCATGCCAACGGCAAAGAACCGCCTGCGCGCCGAGCTGGGCGCCTTGAACCTGGTCCGGCAACTGGTGAACGAAACCGTCGCCACCACCGGCGTCTCCCCGGCGGAACGCCTCAAAAATCTCATCGACGCCGATGCCGCCGACCGGCGCACCACGGACGAACTGTGCGCCGCCTGCCGCTATTCGCCCGACCATCTGCGCCTTTTGTTCGTGAACGAATTTGGCATCACCCCCAAGCAATACCGCATGCGGCGGCGCATGGCGGAAGCGATGGCGTGGATCGCGGGCAGCCGCCTGTCAGCCAAGGAAATTGCGGGGCGGCTGGGGTTTTCCCAGACCTCGCATTTCTCCGCCGCCTTCAAGGCCGTGCATGGCCTGCCGCCCCGGGAAGCGGCCCGCCGGTTCCGCGGCACCGGTGAACCACCACCGCCGCAGGTCCCGCCCCCCAACCGCCAAGAAGCAGCGGCCAGCCGACCAACTTGTTGCCCAGAGGTGCGGTAATGCGGGGTGCGTGACAGTCTTGCCGGTTGGGGCCGCCCTTTTGAAAAAAGGCGCTTCCCCCGCGCTCCGCAGTCCCAGCTCCGCCGGGTCGTTCACATGTTCACTCCGCACCCCCCTTCCTAAAACTTTTGTGCCCTATACCGGAGAGCGCTTTCTCCACATTCGTCTTCCGGAGAGACATTCCCCAACGGGGCGAGGATGGCGTTTTCGCTCTCCGCCCTGAACCGGTTGGGCGTCATGCCGGTATACGTTCGAAACATCCGGCTGAAGTTCGAGGCATTGGCAAAGCCAAAGGTCTTGGCCACCATGCCCACCGTCAGGTCGGCGTTCATCAACTGCTGGCAGGCCTGGAGCGTTTTTTTCTGGGCGATCACCTCCTTCAGATTCGTGCCGGTTTCCTTTTTGAAGGCGCGCGACAAATGTTCGCGCGACACGTGCAGTTGAAGCGACAATTCCGTGACATTCAGCGGTCGCGCTGAATGTTTGAGCAGCGCCAGCGCCCCGCGGATGAGCGTGGAATGGCGGTCCGCAGTCTTGGCTTCACAGGCCGCCCCCAAGGCAAAGAGCAGGCTGTCGACGAGCATCGCCCCGTCGTAGCAGTTGAGTTCGACCGGCACGTCAGGATAGCCGCCGAACAGCCGCAGCCGTTTGAGCGGCATGGCGTCGTCCGGCAGGTGAAAGACCGGACCGTAAGTGGCGATCATCTCCGTGGTCAGCACGGAGGCGTCGCCGCCCTGATAGGCAAACCAGACAAACTCCCACTCGCCGGTACCATTTTCCGGATAGAAATAGTCCATGTCCGGATCGTTGATGACGCACAGGAAACCGTGCTGGGGCAAAACCTCATACGTGCGATTTTTGTATCTGACCCGGCCGGCGCCGCGCAGGCAGTAATGGAAGATGCAATGCGTTTCGGTTGCCCGCAACCGCCCTTGCGACACATAGGCGGGCGAACTCTGCCGTTCCTGACACACGCAAACCGGCTTGAGCAAAGCCTTCAGCCCGCTGCCGACGTCAAAGTATCGAATCCATTTTCGCATATCACATAATCACTCCACTGGTCACGGTTTGATCGTTGCCGACATCAGTTCTATGGCTAAAGTGTTTTTTATGCCACTGAATAAAAAAGCACCAGCAATCACACTAGGAATGTAATCTCGAGAAACAGGAACGCCTCATGTCCACCATCAACATCGCGGTGATCGGCGCCGGGTTCGGCCGCCACCACATCAATGGCATCCTCAACCAACCCGACCGTTTCCGCCTCGGCATGGTCTGTGACCAGAACGCAGAGCGGATCACGGACGCGTTTGAGACCCTGAAGCTGGCGCGGCCGGCCGCCTGCCGGATCGGCCGCGACTATCAGGAGGCATTGAACGATCCCGACATCCAGGCCGTGGTCGTGAGCCTGCCCCACCATCTCCATGCGGAGGTTTGTGTGAAGGCCGCCCAAGCACACAAGCACATCCTGGTGGACAAGCCCATTGCCCGGACACTGGCCGAGGCCGACTTCATCATTCAAGCGGCGGAGCAAAACCACGTGACGCTCATGGTCGCCTTCAACCTGCGCTTCGAGCGCCCCTTCCGCAAGATGCATGAGGTGGTGACCTCCGGCGAGATCGGAAGCCCTTTGTACGCCATGACCCGACACTACCAATGCTTCAATGCCCCGGCCGGCAGCAACTGGCATTCAAAGACCTCCGTCGGCGGCGGCTGCGTCATGGGCTCGGGAGTACACAACCTCGACCTGATGCGCTGGTTTTTCGGCGAACCGGAGGAGGTTTTCGCCTATGGCACCCACGACCTCCAGCGCCTGGAGGCGGAAGCGGCGGCGGCGATCTCCTTCCGGTACGCCAACGGCTTGGTGGTGAACTTCTGTTGCAATTGGGTCTGTTCTGGCGCGGTGCCGTCCCCCTGTTTTGACGATTGGGAGGTGTTCGGCTCCGCCGGCGATATTGTCAACCGCCAGAACACCGGGTTCCGGATCGGGCACGAGTTCGGCAAGCAATCCGCCGAGGTGACCTGCGACGAGGTGAAGCCATACGAAAACCTCTGGGAGCATTTTGCCACCGCCATCACGACGGGAAACCAGCCGCTGACCCATGGGCGGGATGCGCGGGCAACCCTGGCCCTGGTGCTCAACGCCTACGAATCCATGAAGACCGGACGCCCGGTCAAATGCGATCCTGCGTTAGGCTGAAGCGGGTTAGGCTGTAGACTGAAGGTAATTAAGGCGCGCCATCATCGCCAAACCGGATTGCACAAGACACCCACCCCAGGAGACACCGACCATGAAAGTCCCAACCACGCTGTTCGTCAACAACCAGGGCGATGAATACACCAAATACGACGCCTGCCACGGCGGCGAGGGACCGTTCCTGCTCAAGGACGTCATCGGCAAAGTCAAGGACAAACAGTACATCAAGTACCTGCACGATGACATCCTTCCGCCCGGCTCGTCATTCGGCGACCACGCGCACACCAGCGACGAACCCGTCGAAGAATGGTATTTCTGTCTGGCCGGCGAAGGGGTAATGACGCTTGACGGTAAGCCGCATGCGATGAAAGCCGGCGACATCAGCGCCTGCTACGCCAACGGCTCGCATGGCCTCCGGAACACCGGCCAGGAAGACATGCGGATCCTGGTGATCGGCATTACCCCCGTCCCGGACAAATAACGGGATGGGCCCGGGAATTCCGGCCGCTTTTCGAAGCCGGACGGGTTTTGCCCTCGTGACGTTAGTGCTTGGTGTGCAACCTTCACCTTCCGGTTTTTCCTGGCGCCGTTACGTCCAATATCTGTCCGACTTGCCGCCAGGGAAGCAGGCGGCATCCCGCCAGTTCCGTAAGTTCAGACCTCTGCACTCACCGCACATGATCGGCTGACGGCGGGAAGCTGGGGTGTTACACGCGGATGGAGGCCAAATGATTTTTGAGCCCCAACGGGGCGGCAGTAAAATAGCCCAGGGCAACGCCCTGGGGCTGGAAAATTCAGATGATTTGCGCCCTGTAGGGGCAATGGAGATGCCCATTCCCTTGCCCCTTCAGGGCGGCGAAAAAAGGGGGAGGGGGAGTTTCCCAGGGCGCTGCCCTGGGCTATTCTCCCCGGCCCCGTTGGGGCGAAAAACCCAATTAACCGAGACCCCGGCGCCCACCCGTTTTGGCCACGCCGTTGTTATCGGTCAATTTCCGATAGGTACAGAGTTCTGAAGTTTGGCATTGAAAAGCGGCAAAGGAATTGCCGCACTCCAAAAACGCGGCCACCTTTTATGTCCGCTTTTGGGGCTTGGCCGCCGCCTTTTTGGTCTTGATTTTCGCCGGTTTCGCGGGCGTGGCCTTCGCCTTCCCCTTGGCCTTGGCCTTGGTTTTGGCCGGGGGCCGAGAGGCGGCCTTAACCTTGGCCTTGGCCGGCTTGACGGGCTTGGTTTTCACCGTGGCCTTGGCCGGGGCCGGCTTCTTCTGGGCGACCGGTTGGGCGGCGGGCTTGGCCGCTGCTTCCGCCGCGCCGTCAAGCTCGATGCCGAAGACGCTGGCGAGGCTGGATGCTTCCAGGGTCGCGACCCCCGCGGCGGTGCCACCGCCGGTGATGGCCGAGACATCCGCCGCGACCAGTTCATGATGGTCAACCCCGCGCAGCAGAAAGAACAGTTCCGGGTTGGTATCAAGCTTGGCGCCCACGCCGTACAGCACGGCCGCCAGGTGCTTGCACAGGCCGGCCCAGTCAGGGCAGGAGCAGTCCATCTTGATCTCGGCCGGTTTCGGGAACAGGCCGTCGCCCTTGCGGGTGATGATCTCCAGGATGTTCTTCGAGAGCTTGCCCTGAATGAGTTCGATCAGCGAGCCGATCTGGCCGGCACATGCCTGCTTAAGCGTTTCCCATTGTTTTTTCGGCAGTTCCGCAATGGTGATTTCGATCTTGTAAAGGGATGAGCCGCTGACCAGGGCCGTGACCTTGCCGCGCTCAATCTGGAGGTCGATCACGGAACCGTTCCGGACATAGGTGCGCCCACGCGGCAGCCGGTTTTCGTAGTCCTGGTAGGATTCGACATTGGCGCACCACGCCTTGCCCCAGAAGGTGCTGGCGATTTGCCGGCCGTCAATGACCACCGGCGAGAGTTTATTACCCTTCTTGCCCATCTTCTCCACCACGCGGCGGGCCTTGGCCCGACGCTCGGCGACCGGCACATAAGGCGCGAATCCATAATAATTGTCGTAACGGCTCATGAGCTGGTGATCCTCTAAGAAAAACGGAGCGCGTAATATATTTGCCGGACAATGTTGGGGCCACCCTTTTGAAAAAGGGTGCTCCCTTTGCGGATTCCGCAGGCCGCTTTAGTGCAACAACCCACGACGGGGGCAACTGAGGCGGCCTGCGGAATCCGCAAAAGGCACAAAAAGGTTTGACGGAGGGTTTGGGAACCGCCTTTCCTTAAAAGGGGGTTCCCAACATCGTCTGTTCCTTATCCGTTGGGGATGGCGGAATTGACATCAAGCGCGACAAAGTTCAGGAGTTCCTCGTTGGACATTTCCGTCAGCAGCCGTTCGCCGCCTTCGGTCAACAGCGAATCGGCCATGCCCTTCTTCTGCTCGATGATGGCGTCGATGCGCTCCTCCAGGGTGCCGGCGCAGACGAACTTGTGAACCAGCACGTTGCGACGCTGGCCGATGCGGTAGGCGCGGTCGGTGGCCTGGTTCTCGACGGCGGGATTCCACCAACGGTCGAAGTGAATCACATGCGAGGCGGCGGTCAGGTTCAGCCCCGTGCCGCCGGCCTTGAGCGACAGCACGAAGTACGGGGGACCGTCCGGGTGGTTGAACTGCTCAACCAACTCCTGACGCCGCCTGACGGGCGTTTCGCCATGCAGGACGAGGCCGGGAGCGCCGAACACCGTGGCCAGCAGCGCGTCGAGGGGCGCCGTCATTTCCCGGAACTGAGTAAACACCAGTGCTTTATCCTGGCGTGAGGCGATTTCCTCGGCGATCTCCGCCAGCCGCTGGAACTTGCCGCTCTTCGCGGGCTCGTAAACGCCGTCAGCGGTCCATTGCGACGGATGATTGCAGATCTGCTTGAAGCGCATGAGGAAGGACAGGACAATGCCGCGCCGCTGAATTCCCTCCGCTTCCTTGAGGCGGCGGCGCAGGTCGTCCACGGAGTCCTGATAGAGCACGGCCTGCGTTTTGGAGAGCGGGCAATTCACCTTCATTTCGGTCTTTTCCGGGAGGTCGGTGATCACGCGCTGGTCGCTCTTGAGGCGCCGCAGGATGTAGGGCTTGGTGAGCGAGCGCAACGGCGCGTAGTTGACCGCGCCCTCATCATTGACCATGCTCTTGGTGAAGCGCTTGAAGTCCGCCATCGTGCCGAGCAGTTGCGGGCACAGAAAATTGAAAATGGACCACAGGTCGTCGAGCCGGTTTTCGACCGGGGTGCCGGTCAGTGCGAAGCGCCGCTTGGCCTTGAGCGCCTTGACCGCCTTGCTTTGTTTGGTGCCTGGCGTCTTGATGGCCTGCGCCTCGTCGATAATCACGCAGAGCCAGTCCAGCTTGGCCAGCCAGGGCTGGCGGGTCAGCATGCCGTAGCTGGTGACCACCACGTCGTAGTCCTTGAGCACCGGCTCCGGGGCGGCCTCCAGGGCGTCCAAGCGCTCCTGCGCCAGCGCCGAGGGATGGGCGATGAGCAGCCGCAACGCCGGCGCGAACTTGGCGGCTTCCTGGCGCCAGTTCGCCATCAGCGAGGTCGGCACGACCAGGATCGAGCACCCGGCCTGCTTCGCTTTCAGGGCCGTGAGCATCGCCAGCACCTGGATCGTCTTGCCCAAGCCCATGTCATCGGCGAGACAGGCGCCCAGCCCCAGTTCCGACATCAGCCACAACCATTTCACGCCGTCCCGCTGATAAGGGCGCAAGGTCTGTTCGAGTGCCGGCGGCAGGGCCGGGCCGGCCAGCTTCGCGGGCTCGCCGATCTCGGCCAGCAGGTCGCGCAAGCGTCCGGTCGCCTCGACCCGGCTCCAGGCCGGCACGGCACTGGCGTCCGCCATGCCCTCTTGAAGCAAGCCCCGGCCAACCCCGGAGAGCATGCGCAGTCCGTCCAGAAAGGAAACGCCGTCCTGGGCATTGCGCCTGGCCTCGTCCCAGCCCTGCAAGAGCTGCTGCAATTTTTCCGGATCGGCCTCGACCCACTGTCCGCGCAACAGGACCAGCCCCTTGGTCGCCGTCCGGATCGCGTCAATCTCGGCCGGGGTCAGTTCCTGGCCGTCCAGAGTGACGCTGACCGCGAACTCCAGCAGGGCATCCACCCCGGCCTTCACACCCTTCTTCAAGTCGAGCGACACGGCGACCTTGGGCCGCGGCGGCGCGGCGCTCCGCCACCAGTTCGGCAGGCGCACCACCACGCCGGCGCCCTCGAACCGCGGCGCGTCTGTGAGGAACCGGTAGGCCTGGGCGGGTGTCCAGGCGAGGGGCTGGAACAGCTCCTTGCTTTCAAGCATGGTTTTGATGAATGGACTGGCCTCCGCCGCCCGCTGGACAGGCATCAGCAACGACAGCAGCGCGCCCTTGTCGGCGGCGTATTCCTTCAGGGCCGCCGACAGCGGCAAATGCTTGAGCCGCCCGCCATCCCCCACCCGATTCACATACGTCGCGAGAAAGGCGAATGGATGCTCGGGATCGCGCTTATTTTCGGCAAGGTGAAAGGAAACCTTGCCGACAAAACGCCAGGACGGATCGACCTTGCGCAACCAGTCGCGCGCGCCGCCCGCCTCCTTGGCGATTTCCGCGGCGGCGAGCGCGGCCAGTTCCGCCCACCGCGCACTCAGCATGTCCGGCGACACATACTCCGCGCCCGGCATGGGCGGAACTTCCAGGCACCGAAACGCCAGCCAGGCGGCGTCGGGAGCGGGCAGCGTCGCCGCCGCCGCGGCGCCCGCCTGATCGATCTCGGGCGCATGACAGAGACGCGTCAAAAACTCGTGGGTAAACTCCCGCCAATACGCACAGCCCGGTGGCAGCCCGGCCCCGGACTCCAGGGCGGCCAGGGCCAGCAGCCCCGTGGCGGCGGACTCCGCAAAGGCGGCTCTGACGGCGGCGGCATCGGCGCCGCCGCCGGCCGCTTCGACCGCATGCAGACGCCCTTCCGGGCTGATGGCAAGTTCAAATCCCATAACGTTATGGCAAGCCTGGTAAAATGACGAAAAGCGAAACGATAGCCCCGCCCCGCCGCCGTGCAACCCCAAGGTTTGCCGCGAGCGGGGAGGGCATGACAATTTTATCAGACGATGTTGGGAACCCCCTTTTGAGGAAAGGCGGTTCCCAAACCCTCCGTCAAGCCTGTTTGTGCCTGTTTGCGGAATCCGCAAACTTGCGATCTTGGCACGCTCGGTGCTACAGCTACATGGACATAGTGGATGCCTGTTGCCGGTTCCAACCAGGACAAACCATCAGAGCCGGGAACGAAGCGCCGCCCCTGGGCGCGAAAGTGACCGGTCAAAAGAAACCACTCCCGCAAAAGAATTCAAACATGAAGTCAAATTTTGACTATCAAAAATTACGGCCAGCCCTAGACGGCCTGTCCCTTCGTGACCTGGAAGCGAGGATCAAGGAACTTCACCGCGATGCCAGGAAAAGGGGGGTGTCCAAAAATGACCCGCTTAAACTAGCATTATTTGAACGGCGCCAGCGGATCCGGCAAACCTTCCAGTACACCCCCGAGCAGGTCCGGCAGATTGAGCGGGTGAATCGGATTTTGACGGATGGTTCCGCCAAGGTCTTGCTGCGTGCCGGCCAACTTTACCGGCAGATGTTCCAACTCAAAAGCGCCGGCGATGAGTTCCTGGATGACTTTGAAATCGAGGCCACGGTCAGCGTTGCCTACAGCGGCGCCGACTCGGTGTTGCGGCTGGAGTTTGATGAAAACCGGGGTGAGTCCGATTATGAGGCCATGGCCGAGATCCTGGACGATTGCCCGCTTGGGGACCGCAATCTGCGCAGCTTCCATTTCTCCTACCGGCCAGTGGCCGATTGGCGCGCCAGCGATGAAGCGCTTGGGATTGTCGATACCATGATGCTGGCCGGGGAGAGCTGGGGAGAGGATTGCCTGGACGTTCCCGAACTTCGGCATGTCAATTTTTGCTATGCCGCCCATTGCCTGTTTGTTGACTCCGCCTATTCCCTCTCCGACATTATCCGCTGTAACGACTTTTGGAACCAGGTGCAGGTAATGCACCAGAATTGGGGAGAAAATCAATCGGACAATGGTCTCCAGAGGTGAGGGACTCAGCGTTCTGCTGACCGTGCCCATGTTCGGGCTGTTTTCCGGGTTGGCACGGTCGTTGCTTGGCAGTGGCAGTGTTCTGATGGGGGAACCCCTGGCCTGGCAAGCAACGTTTGCCGGGGCGGCTCCACCCACAGCGACCGGAGCCTTTTCCGTATCATGACCGACGATGACGACCGTCCCGAAAACTCCGGGCTTGCGGAGTCCGCAGCCAATGGGCTGGAAGCTGACACTGACACGGCGGCGCTTGACACCTCCGATGACGATACGGCCTCACCAGGCGATGAGGGCGCGCCACTGGCTTCCACCGCCTGGATGGAAGGGGAGGACGGACTGCGTGACTTGATGGCGCGCAACTTCATTGAGTTCGCCTCCTATTCTATCAAGGAACGCGCCATCCCCGACATCAACGACGGGATGAAACCGGTGCAGCGCCGCATCCTGCACACCTTGTCCAAGCTTGATGACGGCCGTTTTCACAAGGTGGCCAATGTCATCGGCAGCACCATGTGCTACCATCCCCATGGCGACGGCTCGATCGGCGACGCCCTGGTAGTACTGGCCAACAAGGAATTTTTCATCGACAAACAGGGAAATTTCGGCAATATCCATACCGGCGACCCCGCCGCCGCCCCCCGTTACATCGAGTGCCGCCTGACCCCGCTGGCGCGTGAGGTGTTGTTCAATCCCCGAATCACCGAGTTCGTGGATTCATACGACGGCCGCAACCAGGAACCGGTCACCCTGCCGGCCAAGGTGCCGGCGTTGCTGCTGATGGGCGCCAGTGGCGTGGCGGTGGGCATGGCCACCAAGATTTTCCCCCATAACTTCACCGAACTCTTGCAGGCCCAGATTGCCATCCTGCGCGGCGAGCCGTTCCAGGTGCTTCCCGATTTTAAAACCGGCGGCATCATGGACGCCGCCGAGTATGCCGACGGCCAGGGCCGAATCCGCCTTCGCGCCCGTATCGAGGTGGGCGATGACAAGACCTTGGTCATCCGCGAGGTGCCGTTTAGCACCACCACCGAATCACTGATCGCCTCCATTGAGAATGCGGTTAACCGCGGCAAACTCAAGATCGCCTCAATCAACGACTACACGGCGGAAAAAGTTGAGATCGAGATCAGCCTGCCGCGCGGTGTCCACGCCGAGGAGACGATCACGCGCCTCTACGGCTACACCGAATGCGAGATTAACCTCACTTCCAATCTCACCGTCATCAAAGACAACCGTCCGGTCAAAATGACCGTTTCCGACATTTTGCGCTACAACACGGACAAGTTGGTCGAGGATCTGCGGCGCGAACTTGAACTCGAATTGGGCCGGCTCACCGACTCCTTTTTCGAGAAAAGCTTGGCCCAGCTTTTCATTGCGCACCGTATCTATAAGCGCATGGAGAAGAGCGAGACCTTCGAGGGCATCCAGCGCGAAGTCCGCACCGGCATGGAAACGTTGCTGGCCGAGTATTTCGCGGCGCATGCGGAACGGTTTGAGATCCTCGAATACCACGGTAAGACTATTGACATTCCGCCGCCCCGGACCCGTGCCATTAGCGATGCGGACATCGCCAGGCTTCTGGAACTCCAGATCCGTCGCATCTCCCTCTTCGACATCAATCGCAACCAACAGGAGATCGACGGTATCCTCGTCCTCATCGGTGAGGCCCTGGACCACCTGCGTCACCTTACCCGATTCGCCATCAAGTTTATTCAAACCCTGATCAAAAAATACGGTCCTCTTTATCCGCGTCACACCCAGATCGGCGATTTGGCCGAGGTCAATATCCGCGAAGTCGCCCTGCGCAACCTCAAGGTCGGCCACGACAAATCCGGCCAGTTCGCCGGGTACGGGGTCAAGAATTCCAACAAGGATCAAGATCCGGTGGTGTGCAGTGAGTTCGACCGTCTCGTGCTGCTGCGCAGTGACGGTTCGTTCAAGGTGGTGCCGGTGGCCGAAAAGCTCTACGTCGGCCCGGTGAAACAGGTGTTGCTGGCGGACCGCGGGCAGCTGTATTCCATGCTGTACCGCGACCGCAAGACCGGAGCCTATTACGCCAAACGGTTCCGCATTGACAGTTACATCTTGGACAAAGAATACCGCACGCTGCCGGACAACTGCATGATCGAGGCGCTCTACACCAACTACGGCGTGGTGGTCAATTGTGAATTTACGCCGAAAAAGCACCAGCACGTAAACCATGTCGAAGTGGACTTCGACACCGTGGAAATCCGCGCCACCGGCGCCCGCGGGTTCAAAATTACCGCTCAGGAAATTGCCCGTATCATCCAGGCCAAACGCGGCTCCGCCACGGCCACGGAGGATGGCAGCGCCACGCCTGCCCCAGAACCGGCGCCGGCGCCCACTGTGGCGCCTGCACCCATGGAAGAACGGAACGAGCCACCCAAGGCCCCAGGCAAGGCCAAGAAAGCCAAACCAGCGGCAAACTCCATTGTGGCCGCGCCCCCCGCGCCACGGTCCCGAAACACAGCAGCGCCGACACCGCCCCTGGCACTCCTGCCCATGCCCGAAATCGTGGACGATCCACCGGCTATCCCCGCTAAGAAAACGGCCCGCCCTGCCGTGAAAAAGACGCCCACCACCAAACCGCGCCCGGCCAAAGCCAAGACCAACCCCGACGCCGACGGCACCCCCGGCCGGCACATCGACGAGGACACGCCCTTTTCCCTTGAATGATTGACGGTAAGGTGCCGACACGCTACAGTTCCCGCATTGCGGGGGAACGTGCGGAATCCGCAAGCTGTGAGTTTGGCATGCTCGATGCTGCAGCCGATGGCGGTCCCAACGGCCCCCCGGTACCGTGCTCCGTCCATTCCCGCTCTCGCGTTGGAGTCTTCGCATGCCCGGCATTCAAACCACGCATAAATCAAGCGGTTTGGCCGCGGGGTCGCATACGCCCAGAAGTTGTATTCAGCTAACCGTTCCGGCCAAAACAAAATCTCCATGAGCTTAGACGCAGAAAAATGTCTCCTTTTTGCATGTAAGTTATAATAACCGCATATGTTTACCCCATCATAAAATCAAAAAATTTAGTTATAACATACGTTCCCACTATAAGACGCTGAGACGCCTGCATGTTGCAGCCCCTAAATCGCGTAATCCGCAACCTGCGTCTTGGAATGCGCTGTGATATAATGCCGGTGGTTGCCATCAAGCTGAAGTAATAACCAAGATACAAGGTTTATTATATGAAATATTTTGTTTGTACAATAGGAAATTTCGATGAGAATGTTGACATACTAAAAGAATGCCTATCTCAACAAAACTATAAATTGCACCATACTGCCCGTTGGCCGTCACCACTAAGCGAGATTAAAAAAGGTGACACACTGTTGCTGAAGATACAGAATCAGCTTGTCGCATGGGGGATTGCACAAGGCCCAGTCCGCATTGATCCACCGGATTCCAATAATGGATGGAACCGTGTTGTTTTGGTTGAGCAATGGTGGCAGAAGGATCCGCTAGTGCCAACCAACGGTGTGTACCACTATGGCATTCAAGCAGCTACCGTGCCTGGGGCTGGACAGTTTTCTGTTGTAAAAGAGGTCGAGTCGTCATGGGCAGAGAAGAAACTTGAAGAACTCAAGAATACTGACAATACGCTTGTCGAGAAGACGATGGGGGGGGAATGCGTGACATGTCAGCAGCTATCTCTAGGAGAACTCTTTCGTCTGCCATTAGCCATCCCTGACTATCAGAGATGCTTTTGTTGGAAGAAGAGGAATGTTACAGATATTTTGGAAACTCTCAGGGAACTTATTTGCAACGGGGGGACCCGTGGCCGTTCAGGGGCGGAAATTCACCTTGGAACAATAATCTTGAAACAAGAAAGCAATACACTGTTTATTGTAGATGGGCAACAACGTTTAATTACGCTCACAATGTTAGCATTTTGCCTATATAAAGAAAATACGACGTGGCCATTACTTCAAGCGTCTCTTTCTGGAACGTCTAATGATGCTATATCCGCAAGAAAACACCTCTGCTGGGCTAAAGCGACTATTAATGAATGGCTGGAAAGGTCTGGACTTCAACAAAAAGGTGATTCAAATAAAGAATGCATCGAGGCATTGTTAAGTTCAATCAGATTTTGCGTCGTTATCTTGCCACAAACAGCATCTGAAGATTTAGCTTACACTTTTTTCAACGCCGTTAATTCATCTGGGAAAAAATTATCAGATTATGATTTATTGAAAGCGCATCATCTCCGTTTTATTGCTGATGAGTCAATTGCTAAGAGCATGGCGGAGCGCTGGGATGCAACTGGTTCTGAAGGATATGACGACATTTTGCATAAAACACTATATCGTTTGCGAACTTGGATGCGCAACGGTAATCCTGTAATAAACGCGCAAGATGGCCACAGCTTATTTATGCACTTTTCCGCAAAAGCGTCAACTATCGATGGACTATTTTTCCCGCCTCTTTCAATCCGGTTCAATTCTACCATTCATGGCGGAGCACCATTCTTCCATTACGCCGAACAGTATCGCATGTTGCTAAAAGACTTTCAAAGTTCGGATGCGTATTTATCTTTAATCGGACATCTAAGTGGGCATAGCAAGAACATTCTTCGGGATTCGATAACCGCCATTCTTTTCATTTTCTACTGCAAGTTTGGCCGAAGTTACCTTGGTGAAGCATTATTCTGCATTGCGGATGTTGTGTCAGTGTTGCGTAACGAACCCCAAGTGGGTAATAGAGCAATTCATAAGTCCATAATAAAAGATTGTCTTTTTTCGTTGGATGCCGCTCTCGATCCCGGACAGTTCTTTGATTGGTGTTTGTCTCCGGAACGCCAATACAGTCATGACGTTACGAATATTGGTAATACACAAAAGCGGTACTGGGAGGCGCTAGCCAGCCTATATGATGAGCTACAACAACAACCGCAACACTCATTTGTGCTTAGTGCGCAATGTTCCCAACGAAACACATATCTGAAGCAAAAATAAGCTGCTGTTGCCACCAATTTAGCGGAGAAATGGATGACTATGAACTATCCTGATGCGACTGACTTTGCATTGAAAAACTACGGGCTTACGCCTGTTATGTTTTCAACCGAGGAGTGGATGCAGAATGTCGAGTTTCTTGTTCCACTATACCAACGCCTTTTTGTATGGGAGGAAGAACAAATAGACCAATTCCTTGAAGATTTGTGGGATGCATATAATAAAGATAAAAATTCTCCTTATTATATCGGAATACT
>CAITYL010000161.1 GCA_903896595.1 uncultured Lentisphaerota bacterium | reverse complement strand
GGGCGCTTTCACCACAAGCCCATGTGCATCAATGCGATGATTTGCCAGAATGGCTTGTGGTGAAAGCGCCCGCCGGTATTAAGCAACAAAAGTTTTAGGAAGGGGTTTGGGGAGCACCCTTTTTCAAAAGGGTGGCCCCAACATTTCGTGCCATTGGAGGTTTTATGCCGGGGGTGGGGTCCAGTGGCCGGCTTCGTGGAGGTGATTGAGGGCGACGGCGGGGCCGGCGAGTTCGCCGATCTCGGCGCCCAGGCCGGAGACGCGGATCTGGCACGGTTCCCGCATTTGGCGCCAGGCGAAGCGCGGCAGTTTCTGGCGGAGCGGTTCGAGCAGCAGGTCACCCGAGTGCAGGGCGACGGTGCCGAGCACGATCACTTCGGGATTGAACGCCTGCTGGAAGATGCCGATGCCCTGGGCCAGGCGCAGGCAGATTTCGTCCCACATTTCGACGGCCAGCGGAATGCCGGCGCGGACGGCGGCGCGCAGGGCGGGAAAGCCGAGGGCCTTGTAGTTGCCATGCACTTCCGGCAGTTTCATGATGGCGTGGTTCGGGTAGTCCTTGAGCAGGCGCTGGAGGCGCAGGGACAGGTTGAGGCCGCCGCAGAACGCTTCCAGGCAGCCGCGCATGCCGCAGCCGCACACCGGCCCGTTCAGGTCCAGGATCACATGTCCCAGTTCGCCGGCATTGCCGTTGACCCCGTGCAGGAGCCGGCCCTCGGCAATGACGCCGGCGCCGATGCCGGTGCTCATGGTCAGGTACATGGCGTTGCGGGCGCCTTTGGCGGCGCCGAAATACCACTCGGCCAGCATGCCGGCATTGGCATCGTTGTCAAAATACATGGGAATGCCGAGCGCCTTGGCCAGGTCGTCGCGGATGGGAACGTTGTCCCAAGGCATGTTGGGGGACTTGAGCATGATGCCGTTGGCCCAGTCGATCGGGCCGGGGGAGCTGATGCCGCCGCCGCGCAGGTCGGTCAGCTTCAGGCCGGCCTCGGCGACCAGGCGCTGGGCGATGGAGACCAGGCGGGGCAGCACCTGTTCATACTGCTGCGAGGTGCCGCCGTCGATCCGTTCTTTGGCGAGGATTTTGCCGGCCGAGTCGGCCACGCAGACCGCGATCTTGGTGCCGCCGATGTCAAAGCCGATGAGGGGAAAGGTGTTCATGGTACTGCTTGGGGTTGGTGGTGCTGATGACGCGAAAAAGGACGAGTGAAACTTCTTAATTTGAGGAAATTGTAAAAGTAGCCAGAATTCAGTAATTTAATGCCGAATCCGCCGCGTGCCCGGATTTTGAACGGGAGGCATCAGAGGCCACGGAAAAGGTTTTTCGTATTTTTCCATAATCGGTTTTTGGGAGTTCTGGGAGCAATGGGAGTTCTGGGAGACATGGGAACAGTGCCACCTTCCCAGAACTCTCATTTCTCCCAGAACTCCCAGAGTCTGATTACTCCTCGTCGAGGAGGGGTTCGATGGCGAGGGGGGTGGCGAGCTTGGCGTTGGCGGCGGCGAGGAGCGGGGCGCCGGCGAGGACGCAGGTGCGGGCCTGGGGCAGGGCGTCGGCGAGGAAGCTGGCGGCGGTGTCGCGCACAGCCTTGAGAGTGACGCGGCGCATGCGGTCGTAGCGTTCGGCCAGCAGCGTGTCGTTGTCGCGGCCGAGGTGGCGGGCGAGGGCGTCGTGCATGGTCGACTGGGGGCGGATCGGGCGGACCACGTCGCGGCAGCAGGAGAGAATGGCGCGTTCGATGTCGCCGCTGGTGAGGCGGGAGGCGCCCCAGCGTTTGGGCAGTTTGGCGAACACGCCGAGGGTGCGGACGATGTTGGGGTCGCGGTAGGAGAAGAGCTGGAACTGGCCGGTCGGCTGGTAGGCGCACATGCCGCCGTAGGCCCCGCCCTTGACCCGGATTTCCTCCCACAGGTAACCGAGTCCGAGCAGGTTGGCGAAGATGCTCAGGGGCGCGGCGGCCGGGCTGGAAAGGTGCGGCGCGGGCATGGCCATGGCGCAGAAGGCGACTTCCGAGGGGAAGGCCAGGGCTTCGGGGCCGGCGGCCGGCGGCCGGGGTGCGGGCCAGGCGGCGGTGGCGGCGGGCGGGAGCCGGGTGGCGGCGGCCTGGCCGGCGGCAAGGGTGCCAAGCCAGCCGGCAAAGCGGTCGGTGGCGGCGGGGGCGCCGCAGAAGCCGGCGGTGAGGCGGCCGGGGTGCAACAGCCATTGCCGCAGGGCGTCGAGATTGGCGCGGATTTCGGGCAGGAGCGCGTCGAAGTCGCGGGCCAGGCGGCAGTCGAGGCGCAGGGCGGGCGCGCCGTTCCACAGATCGCTGAGGTGCGCCAGGGACGAGAGGGAGCGGGCGGCTTGGCCGGCGGCAAAGAGATGGCCGCTGGAGACGACGCCGCTGCGGGCGTTGGCCTTGGCCTGGAGCAGAAGGTCGCGCAGGCGCCGGGTGTCGGAGAAGTCGGGGGCAAGGAGGAAGTCGCGGGTGATGGCGAGGGCGTCGTCAAAGGTGCCGTCCAGGGCCTTGAACTGGAGTTTGAGTCCGGCCACGCCATGGCCGGGCTCGCGGACATCGGGCTGGAGCAGGGTGGCGGCATAGAGCGAGCCGGTGACGGCGGTCTTGCGTTCGGCCATCTCGAGATAGGAGCGGCCGTTGGCGCCCAGGCGGGTGAGCAGGTCGGCGAAGACGGGGACATAGGGCCACAGCGGTTCGGGCAGGCCGGCCAGGTCGAAGGCGAGGGCGGCGTAATTGACCCCGTTGCTGAAGACGTCGGCGCGGACCAGGGGCACGCCGCCGCCGGCCGTGGTGACGGTCATGGGCAGGGGGCGCGGCTGGTCGGGCAGGTCGGCCCGGTGCAGGCGCGGGAGGGTGGCGAGGGCGGCGGGGGTGTTGGGTTCGTTCTGGAGCGCCTCCAGGGCGGCGGCTTCGCGGACGACGGTCGCCAGTTCGGCCGGGGTCATGGCGGCCTTTTGCCGGGCCATGGCGGCGGCGAAGGCCGCGTCGCGCACGGCCTGGAGTTGCGGATCGGGGGTGAAGAGCGCGGTGAGCCGGTGCGGATTCCGCAGCAGGCCGTCGCGGATGAGGCCGCTGAAGAACGCGGGGTCGGCGGCCAGGCGCTGGCGCAGAGCGTCGAGATGGTCGGCGACGCGTAGCCAGAGCAGCGGGTCCCAGTCGTACATCCAGGCGTCATAGACCATGCCGGCGAGGCGCAGGGGGAACTGCTCGCCGACTTCGCGCTGGCCGTACTCGGTGCGGCGGAAGGCGGCCTCGATGCGGTCGGGGCGGAAGCCGTCGCGGGCGCAGGTTTCCAGGGTGTCGAAGATGACCTTGAGAATGGCCTCGCGTCGCTCCGGCTCGGTGCCGCGCAGGCCGACATGGAAGGAGGCTTCGCGGGTGCCGCCGCTGAAGCCGGCGGAGGTCAGGTCCTCGCCCAGGCCCGAGTCGATGAGGGCGCGGCGCAGGGGGGCGGCGGCATCGCCGAGGAGCAGGCGGTCAAGGAGAGTCCAGCCGAGCACGCTGACGGGGTCGGCGGCCTCGCCGAGCAGCCAGCTGACGGTGACGGCGCTCTTGGCGGCCGTGGCCTCGCCGGGGTCAATGGGATAGGCTTCGGCGCGGTCGCGGGGCGCGGGCCACGGCGGTTGCAGGGGCAGCGCGGTGTCCTGGGGAGCCGGGGCGGCGCCACGGCCGGTCGCGGCGCCGGTGAGGCGCGGGGCGAGGAAGGCCAGGTGGTCGGCGGTGGGGATGTCGCCGTAAATGACGAGGCGGGCGTTGGCGGGGTGGTAAAGCCGTTCGTAGAACCCCTGGAACTGGGCGTAGCTGAGCTGGGGAATGGCGTCCGGGTCGCCGCCGGAATCGCGCCCGTAGGGGGTGTCGGGGCAGAGGCCCTGGCTGGTGACGCGCTCGATCAGGGCGTCCAGCTCCGAATAGGCGCCCTTCATCTCGTTGTAGACAATGCCCTTGATCACCAGCGGGCTGGCGGGGTCGGCGGGATTGGCCAGCTCCAAATGGTGGCCTTCCTGTTTCAGGGTCATCTCGCTGATATTGGGATGGAACACCGCGTCCAGGTAGACCTCGGCCAAGTTGAAGAAGTCGCGGCGGACCGGGGAAGCGATGGGGTAAACGGTCTTGTCGCTGTAGGTGAGGGCGTTGATGAAGGTGGCCAGGCTACCCTTGATCATTTCGACGAACGGATCCTTGACCGGGTAGTTGCGGGAGCCGCCGAGGACGGAATGCTCCAGAATATGGGGCACGCCGGTGTCGTCCGGGGGCGGGGTGCGGAAGGCCACGGCAAAGGCGTTCTCGCCATCCTCCGGGGCATGGAGGTGGAGCAGGTGGGCACCGCTGGCTTCATGGACGGCCTGGACCGCGCACACCCGCCACTGGGGCAGGGGGGTGACCGCAAGAATGCGGAAACCGTGCCGGCGGTCGCCGGGTGCGAGTTCCGTGGCAGGGGCAGGTGTCGTGGGGTCGGGCATGGAGAAGAATATCCTGGGGGGGGGCTGGGCGGCGCGGTTGGGTAAAATCGGAATTTTTGGAGGCTCTGCAAAACCCAGATTACCGGTTAACGAGTATCCACTTTGAATGTCCAATAATCAACAAGGAATATCCAATGTCCAAGTCAACGCGGGGGTGTTGCTTGTTACAGAACCGAATGGCTTTTTCCTTCATCCTTGGACATTCCTTGTTGGATATTGGATATTCAATTTTTCTGTGAGACGGCAACCTTTGGGACCCGTCACTAACGTTCCGGGCTCGGAAAGAAAGATCGAATATCGCATAAAGAAGGCTGGCAACCGTGGGTTTTGCAAGCGGCGTTTCGGACACATCAGACAAGTCAGACAAGTCCGCCCACCACCCGCTCACGGCGCGGCGGTGGGCAGGAGGTAGCAGGGCACGCCCGGCGGGATCTGGGTCCAGGCGGCGGGCAGCGGCAAGACGGCGCTGGCGTGGCCGTTGGCGCGCATGGAGAAGAGCAGTTCGCCCAGCCCGGTGGCGCGCTTGAAGCGCATCAGCCGGGCTTCGGGCACGCCGGCGAGCTGGAGGGCCTTGCGCGCGGCATCATCGAAGTAACCCAGTTCATCGACCAGGCCGGCGGTAAAGGCGTCCCGGCCCGACAGGACGCGGCCATCGCTGAAGGGGGCATTGAGCACCGCTTCGACCGTGGGATAGCGCTTGGTCCGGCCCTGGGCGACCACGGCGGCGAACTCAATGAAGTCCTGGCGCACCAGGCCGTTGAGATAGGCCTCCTCCTGCGGGGTGGCGTTTCGCATCGGACTGAGCATGTCCTTCATGGCACCTGACTTGTAGGTGGTGGCGCGCACGCCGACCTTGTCCAGCAGCCCGGTCACGTTCCAGCCGGAAACGATGACGCCGACGCTGCCGGTGAGAGTCAGGCGGTTGGCCACGATCCAGTCCGAGGCGGTGGCGATATAATACCCGCCGCTGGCGCCCATGCTGCGCATGCAGGTGACCACCGGCTTGCCGGCCTGGCGCACACCCTTCACGGCCTGATGGATCTCATCGCTGGCGGTGATTTCACCGCCGGGCGTGTCCATGTCCAGCAGCACGGCCCGGACTGCCGGGTCGGCGGCGGCGGCCCGCAGGGCCTCGCAAAGGTCGGTGGCCGAGGCGCCGTCGTAGAGCCGGGCGGAAACGATTATGCCCTTGACCTCAATGACGGCAATCTTATCCTTGGCTTTTTCCTGGCCGCCAATCAGTTCCTCATGTACTTTGCTGTTGCGTCCGAAGGCGGGCAGGGCAGTCGCGTCGTCTCCGACCAGGGTGGCCACGATCCAGACCAGCCCCAGGATGCCGGCGCCGATCAGTCCCAGAGTGCCCAAGGTGCCCAGGCAGCAGCCGAGGAACAGCCGGCCGCGGCGGCGGGGCGGCGGGGGTGGCCAGCGGTCGGGGCTCAACGGGGCCAAAGGCGGGGCGCCGGCGGCGGGGGTATCGTTCATCGAAAACTCCTGTTGGTCAAACTGATCCGGGCGGTGCGTCAGGCGCAATGGCCAGCCGGGGACAGGGCAAAACACGACTTACGGTAATAATCTAGCCCACGGTCGGCGCTTTTGAATTCACTCCCGGTGGCCGACGTTCCGGCCGAAAGCTCAGACGAAATCGGCGACCGCAACCAACTAACAGGAGAGGCGCTTTCAAACGTAACGACGTTTTCCCATCGCCGGGAGCCGCCCGTCCTCGGGCGGACGAATCCGTCATCGTCGGAGACGCGCATCATTGCTTTGGCAGACGGTGGCCCAATAAAAGGGCGGAACTGCTGTGACGCCATCAAGTTCCGCCCGAGGCGGGCGGCTCCCGGTCTTGAAATAACGCCGAGATTAAAAAGCGGCTCTGTAATCTTGATTTGATTGATATTATCAAGTTTATGTTTTTTTGATAAATTAAGTATGGGCACGGGAGCAAACCTACTATTTGCAAATAGAATGGCGGGCGCCAGAAACAGGCCGCAGGCGGAAGGGTGGATCCGGTTGGCGTCGCGGTGCCCCGTAACGTCTGGACAGGCACGATTGCCGGTCTCACGTTCTGAAGGCGGAACTCCGCATGTCGCTTAAAAACTGAGGGCGATTTGCAGGCCGATCACCAGCGCGTTTTGGATGTCGCCATCGCCATTCGGACGAATGATGTATTGCAGGTCCGGTTGGACGCTCAGGTATTTGTTGAGCTGGATGACGTAACTGGTCTCCAGCACGGTCTCACAGGTCGGCGTCGTGGCGCCCGTGTCCGACACCGAGTTCGCATACGCCTCGCTGAAATGGCCGATCAGGAAGCAGGTGAGCCACTGATCCTGATCCCGCCCCGGAATGAGCCCCTGCCAGATCGTGCCCGCCATCCCCATGAGCGGCACCAGGGAAATGTCTGTCTGCGGCGAATAAACCGTGCCGCCCCAGACCGAAAAATTATCATTCTGATTGTCTTCCGACCGCCAAACCATCTGCTGGCCCAAACTGTAGAAACCATAGGCGTTGGCGATCTCGCCACCGGAAAAGCGATCAAAGGTGTAGTTGGAATAGTAGCCGCCGGCTTTGTAGATGCCCGGCAGGCCCGGGTTTCCGCTGCCCGCTTGATCACGCGCCAAGCCGGCTTTGCCGGCGCCAAATGTCGGCTTCCACCCGGCCTCGTACATGGTCAGGATCCCGTCGCCGGGGCGGATTGAAAAATCCGTCCCGTGGTAGCGGGCAAGGCCGAGGCGCGGGGTCGCCTGAAAAACGCCACCGGACACATAGGTTGTTTTGGTTAAGTCGTATTTAGCCATGCCCGCGTTAGTGGCGGTGATCCCCGCGTGAAAGGGGGCGTTGCTGAACAGGCTGTTTGGATTGCCGTTGATGCCCCCGTTCACCTGCAAGCCAAAGGCGGGCAGGGTGGCGAACATTTGTCCGGCGCTCATGCGGCCGACCCGGAGGGTCAGCTTGTCGTCAAACAGCTTTTGCGTGAGATAGAGATCAAACAGCGCCCCGTAGTCCCCCACATAGGCTTCGGAGACGCCGAAGTAATTGCCGATATCCTGCGAGAGTTGGCGCCCCGTTCCCTCGCCAAACGACGCGGTGAGGGTCGCCCCCTGCCAGCCAGTCATTTTTTCCAAGTCGAAATGAGCGCCCGCGACAATCTCATGTGAATAGGCACTGGACTGCGAGAGCCCGCCGGACGGATTGCCAAGGAAGTTGCTGTAATAGTCAAAGTAGATCGTCACTCCGGTTTTCTTCCGGATGGCCTCCTGTTCCCGGGCCAGCAGGTCGAACGGGGCATTGAAATCCTTGGCAACGTCGGCCGAAACCTCCTGGAGGAACCGGCGGTCCTTGGCCCGGGTCCCGTATTCCAGTTGATCGTCGGTCGGTCCGAGCTCGTTACCCGGACAGGCCATCGGGCACGCCGCCAGCGCAAGGACGACTAAGAGGTTTTTTGATTTCATGGGATTGGGAACTGGGCCGGCATCCCCCTAAACATCGAACATTCAACGTTCAACATCCAACATGGATGATTCGACGTTGGACGTTGACTGTTCGATGTTGAATGTTTTTTACACTGTCGATCTGCAAACCCGTTGCGACACCCAATGTCATCAATACTCACGGCTGGACCCCATTTTTCTGACGGCAAAAAGCGAAAATTACATGGGGGATGATCATGCTGACGACAAACGAGCCGAGCAGGATGACCACGTAATGGGTTTCGGCCCCGCCGGAAATGCTGTCCGGCGGAAAGAACGAGATGACCATCGAGACGATCACCGTCAGCAATCCCGCGCCGGCCACCAGGAAACCGCCGGCGTTCCCGCCGGGGATCTTATAGGCGCGTGCCACATCGGTCCGTTTGCTTTTAAGGACCAAGTAGGCGAGGAAGAGGAGGATATACATCGCGAGGTAGGTCACGACGGTCAGGGCCATGGCGAGCAGGAACGAGAGGTTGTTGCCGCCGCCGCCCAAGGTCAGGATGACGGACCAGACGGTGACGACCACGCCTTGGGCAAGGATGAACGGGATCGGCACGTTTTTACTATTCACGCGGGTGAAAACGGCTGGAAGAAGACCTTCCTTGGCGGCGGCAAACATCCCCTGGGCCGGTCCCACGACCCAGGCACTGATCTCGGCCACCGTTCCGAGGGCCAGCAAGACCGCCACGGGCCGGAGCGCCCAGCCGACGTGGTATTGGTCGAGCAGGACCTGAAAGGTTTGGAGGACGCCCGCGCTCAGGTTGATCTGGTTGGCCGGAATCACGACCGCAATCGCCAGCGCGCCGAAGATGTTGATGAAGATGGCGAAGATGGTCAGCAGGATAATCGCCAGCGGATAATTCCGTTTCGGGTTTTCGAGGTCGTTGACGTGGGGCGCCGACGCTTCGATCCCGGCGTAGGAGAGGACGAACGCCACGAGCACCACCAGCGTTTGGGCGTGGGCGAAGTCCGGAAAGAAAGTCGCCATGCCCATCTTGATCTGCATGGGGTCGCCCTGCACGATGTAGGTGACGGCCAGCCCGATGAGAATCGCCGCCGGGATCGAGACCCCGCCGATGAGCCCAAGGGTGGCGAGGCGGGCGGTCCAAGAGGTGCCGCAGAAGTTGAAGAGGGTGACCAGCCAAAAAATGACCAGGATAAAGGCGAGTTTGAGCCACGGGTTGGTGTTCAGTTCCGGCCAGTTCAATAAATAGCTCAAGGCCCCGACAACGAAATACAGCATGGTGACAAAGCCGACGGTAATCTGCAGCCATTGGAGAAAGATGGCGGTGAACCCCCAGCGCTTTCCGAACGCCGCCGCCACCCACGTGTAAACGCCGCCGGTCTGCCAACCCTCACCGGTGGCCAGTTCCGCCGCCACCAAGGCCACGGGAATGAAAAAAAGCAAACCCGTGAAACAGAGAAAGAACACCAGGGAGAATCCGGAGGTCGCAAATGCCGGGTAGCTGTAGATGGTCATCACCATCGAGCCGGTCATCATGAAAAAGCCGGTGAGACCGAGGGCGGGTTTGGTTGGTTTGTTCATAAGATTTTAGTGATGGAACGCGTTGGTGTTCGGCGAGGCGACGGAAGGGCTGGCCGGGTGCGCGATCAGGTAGGCGATGGCGGTCCGGATGTCATTGACCAGCAGGCCCGCCAAGTCGCGGCTGACCCCCAGGCGGACCAGGATCCGCTGGACCACGAGATCTTCCCGCTGGGCGGGCATCGAATACGCCGGCACCTGCCAGCCACGGGTGCGCAGGCGGTCGGCGAGGTCATAAAGCGAGTAACTGGGGGTTTGCCCCGGCGTCAGGGTCCAGCAGAGGGCCGGGATGCCATCCGCCGGGTCGCCGCTGTAAAGCATTTGGAAGGGGCCAAGCGCGGCGATTTCCCTGGCCAGGTAGCGGGCGGTTTCGTAGCAGGCCGTATGCACCTTGGTGTAGCCTTCGCGGCCGAGCCGCAGGAAGTTGTAGTACTGGGCGATGATCTGCCCCCCCGGCCGGGAGAAGTTCAGCGCGAATGTCGGCATGTTGCCGCCGAGGTAATTGACGTTGAAAATGAGGCTCTCCGGCAAGTCGCTTTTTTCCCGCCAGACCACCCAACCGCAACCCAGTGGGGCCAGGCCGAATTTGTGGCCGGAGGCATTAATGGACTTTACCCGGGGCAGGCGGAAATCCCACTCCAGCGCCGGGGCGCAGAAAGGCGCCAGAAATCCGCCGCTGGCGCCGTCCACGTGGATCGGAATGTCGAGCCCCGTGGTTTTTTGGAGTTGGTCGAGCGCGGCGGAAACCGCCTGGACCGGCTCATAGCGGCCATTGAAGGTGACCCCGAGCGTCGGCACGACTCCGATGGTGTTTTCATCGCACCGCTTGAGGACTTCCTCCGGGCTCATCAGGAGGCGGTCGCCTGCCATCGGGATTTCGCGCAGTTCAACGTCCCAGTAGCGGGCGAACTTGTGCCAGCAAATTTGCACCGGGCCGCAAATCATGTTGGGTTTGTCGGCCGGTTTTCCCGCCGCCTGCCGTTTGGCCCGCCAGCGCCATTTCATCGCCAAGCCGCCCAGCATGGCCGCCTCGCTCGATCCGGTGGTGGAACAGCCGATGGCCTGGTCGATATCCGGCGCGTGCCACAGGTCCGCCAACATGCTCACGCAGCGGTTCTCAATGTCGGCGGTTTGCGGGTACTCATCCTTGTCAATCATGTTCTTGTCAATGCACTCGTCGAGCAGCTGATGCACTTCGGGCTCGATCCAGGTCTGGCAAAACGTGGCCAGGTTCTGGCGCGAATTGCCATCCAGCAGGAGTTCGTCGTGGACCGCCTGGTAAATGTGCTTCGCATCCCGCTCCTGGCGCGGAAACTGCTTTTTGGGCAGCACGTTGGCGAGGTCGTCGGAGGCGAAAACCTCGTCGTTCGGGTTGCCGGAAACCGGAGTGGAGAGCGCCATGGTGTTACCTGGGGTTGAAGAGGTTCAGGTTGAGTTCGGCGACGATTTGATGGATTGCGCTGGCGCCTCTGACGCTGTTGCCAGCGGCATCCAGCGGCGGGGAAAAGCCGACGATCGCCATCTTGCCAGGGACGATGCTGACGATGCCGCCGCCTACCCCGGTTTTCGCCGGCAGCCCCGATTTCCACGCCCAGGCCCCCGACTCATCGTAGAATCCGGCCATCATCATGACCGCGAGCAGTTTCGGGACACTGGCCGCGTCCAGGCAGCGCTCCTGGGTGATCGGATTCACGCCGCCATTGGCCAGCGTGGCGCCCATTACGGCGAGCTGTTTCGCCGTGACCAGCACCGAACATTGCCGGGTATAGATGTCGCAGGTTTCCAGCGGGTCGGCATACAACCGGTGGTAACTGAAGAGCAGCTCGGCAATGGCGCGGTTGTGCTGGTTGCAGGAGGCTTCGGATTGATACACCTCGTCGCTCATGGCGAGCGGTTCGCCGGCAAACTTGCTGTAGTGGGCGAGAATCTTGGCCCATTTCTCCTGCGGGTTTTTGGCCTTCACCAGACTCACCGACGCCATGGCGCCTGCGTTGACAAACGGATTCACCGACCGCGCCGGTTCGAGTTCGACCGCCATCACCGAATTGAACGGCATCCCGGTCGGCTCGACCCCGATTTGTTTCAGAATCGCTTGCGGGCCGGATTCATTCATCACCAGCGCCGCCGTGAACGGTTTCGACACGGACTCAATGGCAAACGCATAATCCACGTCGCCCGCCTGATAGACCTTGCCGTCCACCGTGACGATGACCACGCCAAACAGCTTCGACGGCACCTTGGCGAGGCACGGAATGTAGCTGGCATTGGCCCCGCCGGGCTCATTCTTGAATGTTGCGTGGGCCGTGTCCACGGCTTTCTGGAGCGCGGCGGGCTCGGGGAGCGAACCGGCCGTTAGTTCGGGCAACGTGGCGCAAAACAGGGCGCAGAGCAGAAGTTTTGGGGTGAGGCGTGGCATGTTTTTTACTCTCTCCCGGCGTGAGGGTTTTAACAACGCGGCCCGCACATGCGGGGACTTTAGCATGCCGGAATGCGGATGGCAAATCGTTACTCGCAAAAACGGGAGGCGGAGAGTGGGGGTGCGAAGAAAGTCTTTATCGGCAGAGGTGCCTTGTCAGAGCCGCAGGCACAATAGGGTTGTGATTGTGATGGCCGCCGCGTCCTCTTCGTCCTCAAGGTCATCTCGGGGCCAATGTCCCCACGTCCTCGGCGGCGGCCGGTTGGCCGTGGTTGGCGGGAGGGGCGGGGCGAGGACGTTGAGGACACCGGCGCCACACGAGGACAAGGAGGACGGAGAGGACGCCCTGCACGGATGCCCATGGGCGCCATTTTCATGGATCCCCAGCGAGGCGCAATCAAAAGCGGCAACGGAATTGCCGCACTCCGAAAACGGTCATCCCCCCCCGCAAAACGGTCACGGCTCTCTGGCGGCCCAGCGGCGGGGGGTGGAATAGGGCTGGTCCTGGCGCTCGACATGGGCATCGCCGGCCAGCAGGTTGAACCGGCCCCGGTGCTGGTCGCCGACATCACGGTACTGGTAGCCGGCGGCGGTGGTGGGCAGCGGGCCGTAATCGGTCTCGGACCAGTAGGTGATGCCGGTCAGGTCGCTGTTCCAGCCGCTCGTGCTGGCGTAGGTGGCGGGGCGGCGCAGGGCATCCACAATGAAAATCTTGTCATGCGGGGTTTTGATTTCTTGGAAACGCACCGGGGTTTCCGAGCTGGTGCCCCAGCCGCTGCACCGGGTGGGGTCGAGAGTGAACGGCGCCCCGTTCCAAAAGGCGGCGCCCGCGCCGATGGTGTTCATGACGTAGGCACAGCGCGGGATGGCGGCATGGCCTGGATCATCATAGGCGCGTGGGACATAGGCGTTGTCGGCGGGGACTTCGGGACAGAGGAAGAGTCGGTTGCCGGCCAGGGCGCCGGCATCGGTGAGGAAATTGGCCCACCCCACTTCATCGGCGCCGCCGTTGAAGAGAAGGATCGCGGGCATCGTCCAGCTGTTGTAGTCATCGGGATAGGTGAAGGCGGCGCACCCGACCTGGCGCAGGTTGCCCCGGCAGAGGATGTCCTTGGCCTGCGTCCGGCCATTGGCCAGGGCGGGCAGCAGCAGGCTGGCCAGGATGGCGATGATGGCAATGACGACCAGCAGTTCGAGCAGGGTGAAGCCGGCGGTCCGGGCCGCGGCTCCGGGCCGGGGCGGGGTGGCGCGGTGTCTGTCCCGGGGGAAGGGTACCAGTGTCGTCCTCATGGCGGGCTCCTCCTGCCGCATGCGTGAACGGGCGTGGCCGGCGCGGACTTTTCGGACCTGTCGGACCTGTCGGACGCGTCTGACAGGTCCGACGTATCGCCGGCCGGTTACCCTGCATGCGATTTTTTGATAAGGCGTTTTTTCCTTTGTTGTTGCTTATGAAAAGGTTTGGTTTGTTTTGCCGGGAGCGGGTCAGACGACGCGGCCATCCGGGGTGGTTTCAATCGTTTGGCGGCGGCAGGCCCAGCAGACATAGGAAACGCTGACGAAGTAACTGGCGGGCACCCGGTTAAGGGCGCCGATGGCGACCCCGAGCAGCGTGGTGCGCCCCCCGTAGCCCATGGGGCCGACCCCCAGTTCATTGGCTTCCGCCAGGACCCGTTCTTCCAGGGCCGCCAGGGCGGGTTGCGAACTCCGCACGCCCAAGGGGCGGAACAGTTGATGCTTGCTTTCGGCAAAACCGCTGGCGCGGTCGCCACCGATGCAAACCCCGAGAATGCCGGGGGCACAGCCGTTGCCCTGGGCGGCGTGGACGGCATGCAGGAGGCAGCGGCGCACGCCTTCCAGGTCGCGGCCGGCGTGCAGGGCGGCATCGGGCAGGGAGTATTGGGCGCCGACATTCTCGCTGCCGCCGCCCTTGAGCAGAAGGGAGACCTGGACGGTGGTGTGTTCCGGAGCTTCTTCCCAGTGGATGGCGGGATGGCCGGGGCCCAAATTGTCGCCGCGGTTGTGGCCGGTGACGGGGTCCACGCTGTTCTGGCGCAGGATGCCGGCCCGGGTGGCGTTGGCCACGGCGGTGGCGGCGGCTTGGCGGAAGGGGGTCTGGGCCAGTCCGGGCGGCGCCTGGACCCGGAACAGCAGGGTGCCGGTGTCCTGGCAGAGCGGGCGGCGCAGCTCCCTGGCCAGGGCCACGTTTTCCAGGAGCGTGTCCAAGGCGGTGGCGGCGTTGCTGCCGGGTGTTTCGCGATCCCGGCCGGCGCGCAGGGCCGCCACCACGTCCGCCGGCAGGTCGCAGGAGGCGCGGGCGATCAGCTCTTCAAGAGTGGCGAGCCAGGAAGCGGGCATGCGGGTTGAGGGGTTGAGGGGTTGAGGGGTTGAGGG